>CALBIE010000346.1 GCA_937893495.1 uncultured Verrucomicrobiales bacterium
CGCAACGGCGCAGATGGAAAACCGCTTACAAAGCCAGATGACAAGTCAGAACGTGACGCACCATTCGAGATAATAACGGTTCAACCCCAGAGATTTTGAAGCGCTTCACCCTTCGGAACTTTGAGCGGAAATTGTTTGCTGAAGGGATGATCGGCAACGCCGGCGATATCCCGTAGCGCAGCATGAATGTGTTCCGGCCTCACGCGAATTCCTTTGTCCTTCTCCGTCGCAAGAGATTTCGGATCCAATGGAACGAGGAACTGCTTTTCGTCAGTGGCACCAATGACGCGATTGCCCTTGATGCCGCGCCCCATGAACATGATGGATCCGATGGACCAGTGATCCTTGCCGTTGCCCTTGTTGTAGGTCGGTGTGCGGCCCATCTCGCTCTGGACAACGACCACCAACTGTTCCCGAATCTTGAGTTCCTCCGCGCGTCGCACGAGGTAGTCGATGCCGGCCAGGAATTCGGGAATCAGTTTCATCTGGTCAGGGTCGTTGTTGTTGTGGCTGTCGAACTGGCCGATTGACAGGTTGGCCGAAACGCACACGCCAGCCTTGAACGACGCCAGCGCGATGTCCGCCTGCTGCGAAAGCCGTTCCTTTGGATTGGTCTTTGGCACATACGGGGTGACGCGTTCCAGAGCATTCGAGTTCAGTTGCGCCGCGTAAAGCATGCTCTGCGCCCGCTCGACGCGCGGCAGGCGGGTCTGCGACACCCGCTCGTCAAACTGCTCCTTGAGCGCGCGGTTGATGCGGTCGAGCGCGAAGTCGTCGTGGTAGGGGTTGCGGGCCATGCCGCTCACGGCGTCGGCGTTGGCAATGAGATTCAACGATGACAGGTAAGGGATGCGCGCCATCGGCACGAGATTGCCGGTGGACGAATAGTTGCCGAAGGTGAGAAACGCCAGCGGGGCCCCGGACCCTTTGCAAGCCGCAACCAGCGCGGCAAAGGTCGGATACGACAGACTGTCGAGCTTGCCGGTCGCCATGTAGCGCGAGCACGGGGAGTGGTTGTTCACCGAGTAGTCCAGCCCGTTGAGCACCAGCAGTTCGTCGCCGTACTTTGCGAAAAAATCCTCGTTGCTCATTCCCGCCTTGACGTGCTTTGCGATGGGCGCGAAACGATGGTTGCCCTTCGTCTGAATGTCGCCCTCCGCGTAGAGCCGGTTGATGTCGCCGACACCTTTCGGATCCATCAGATAGGTTGTGTCCCATCCGCCCGACGCGTTAAAGACCACGTAATACGGCCCTTCGTAGGGCGGCGTCTCGGACGGTCGTCCCGAGGCCCGGGCCACTTCCGGCAATCCAATGGGCGCGGCCACCCCCAGTCCAGCCATTCCGCAGAGTTTCAAGAATTCACGTCGTTCCATGGTTGTTCCTTATTCGTAGAGAAAATCCTGCTGGCGCAACAAATACGTCACCACGGCACGCCAGGCGCGAAGGGTGTAGGTCTTGTCCGTCACCCGCTGGTCATCCGTTCCGCGACAGAAATAGATCTCGCGCTCGTCCATGCCCTTTCGATCCCGCGCGTCCGCGACGATACCGGCAAACAACCCGAAGGTCCGTTCGACTTCGGGATGCTTCGCGGAGTGTTCGCGACCGAGGATGTGTTCGTGCAGGTGTACGATGGCACGGCGAATTTTTTCGTCTGTCGCCGCGCTTTCTCCGGGCGTGTCATTCAGTTCAACATTGGGAAACAACCACCGCTCGGTTCTCGGCAACGTAAAATCCTTTGGCACGGTTTTGCAGGCCATGTCATTGGCCATCATGCGCTGAATCGCGCCCATGGCCCCGCTCGGGTCGGACATCCGCTCCGTGACCTCCTTCGAATCGATCCCGCCGTAGAGAATCTTGAAAGGACTCTCCCGGCCAACCAATCGGCCCCAGCCAGCGCCGAACAAGGCGACCAGCTTTCGCTCCACCTGTTCGGGACTGAGCAGGCGCACGATTCCTAGGTCATCCAGCTCAGCCCGTCGGTCCGGACTCATGGCCATCGCCGCGCCGTCCGCCTGATAGAGCGGCGAGGTTATCCATTCTTTGAACGCGACCTTGAGATTGAACTTTGCAACGGCAAAACGATCGGCGATGCGATGAATCTCCTGCTGCTGGACATCAAATGCCCGGCGGCGTGGCGTGAACAGGGGGTCATCGATGTCCTCCGGAGCCAACAGCACCCGGCGGCCGGTCACGATGTAGTACACGTGCTCCACCATCGCCCGCGCAAAACGTGGATCCTTCGCCGTGCGTTCGCCCAGCCATTGCAATGCCCGCCAGCGATCCGATTCGGGAAGTTTCTCGCTCTCGATTCCCGGACCGAACATGTCGGTGAACCAGCCGCCCTTGCGCGGTTTGTAGTAACCGTCCTCATTGAAATAATCCTGAAACAGTCCCGCAATCGGATCCACTGTCTTGTGGCAGACCACGCACTCGGATGCCTGCATCGTCGGATTTTCAAACTTCGCGCTGACCGCCGACGCATCCGCCACCTGCGGCGCCAGCGCCATGATGTCGATTCCAAGAAAGTGCTGGAAATACATCCGCGCCCGCTGGCGGTTGCGATTGGTTTCCGTGGACGGATAACGGCGCAGGTAATGAAACATGCCCTGTATGCCGGCGTGCGGGTAGTAGCCCGTCGCCGATTCCTGCACCTTGCCGTTGCGGCTTTTCAGGGCCTTCAGCCGCGTGGGGATGTACTCGGCCGGATTGTTCGTGTCCTTGAATTGTTCGCGCAATTCCTCAAAAATGCCGTATCCGCGCGCCGAATAGGGCGATACCATGATGTAATCCGCCGTAACCAGTTCCGTGAAGGGGCGGTCATTGCGGACGATGTATTTGATCAACTCCAATGGTTCGCGGCGAATGGAAGCTCGATAGTCGTTCGCAAGTTTGTAGCGCGCCTTTCGCTGCGCGTTCTCGTCGCCGGCCGCGCTCAGGTCGTATTTCTGGTACCAGAGCCGCGTCTTGTTGAAGTGATCGTAAGAGAGAACAATCTCCGCGTTGCCGTTATAGCCCTGCGTCAGAAAGATGTCGTTGAACCCCTCGGCCAGTCGTGCATAAAACGCCTCTTCCGTCATCAATTGATCGAGAACACCGCCCATGGCCGCCAATCCACCCGCGTTCACGGCGGCCCCTTCCTTCTCCGTGGGCAGTCGCGCGGCGAGGGAAAGCGTCACCCGACGGAGAAGCCGCTGCGGACTGACCATCTGGAGTCCGTCAAAAAAAGCCCCGATGTCGGCGTCGGTAATCGTCGGAGTGTGCGGCCGGGCCGGTGCAGGATTGCCATCGCTCCGTCGGACAAACTGTTCAAGGATGCGATAACCGGTTGAGTCAGGTTTCAACACGATTTCGCCACCGTGATCCAGACCGCCCGTGATTTTGACGAGCAAGCGGGATTGGCCATCCTTTTGCATGCGAGCCATTCGTGCGAAGGCGGCATGATTGTGTTGAAGGAGCTCTGTCCGGTGAGCCGGATCATTCATCGGATCCTTGAGCAGGAACCGACTGTCGGACGCGTCACCCTTGGCGTTATGACATTTCAGGCAGAGCCGCTCGCCGACCTTGGCCCAAACCTCGTTCGCGAAATAGGAATCAACCGGATGGATGCCCGACTTCGAGATCTGCTCGCCGACGGCCATTCCTGCGCCGCTGAAAAGAATCAGCAGCAATGCCAGGGTCGCCGGAAATTGGAGGCGGCATTTCATATTGAGCATATCCTAATAATCAAAAGCGGCATTTCAAGAGTGATGCTCAGGAATGTCTCGTGGAAGATTGCGATCACAATGTGCGAGCCGTGTCGTTCATTCAGGCAACAGCTTGATGCACGATGGACGCGGCATTGCGACCGGTTCGCCAACTGACTTTAAGGTGCCGGTTTTACCATCAATGCGAAAGACCGCGACATTGTCACCGGGCATATTGGCACAAAGCAGCCAGCCGCCATCGGGCGTGATGGCCAGGTTTTGCGGCCCCTTGCCCAGGCTGGGCTCGATTCCGAGTAACTTAAGCCGCCCGTCCTCACCAATCCGGTATCGCGCGATACTATCGTGTCCGCGGTTCGTGCCAAACAAATGGCGACCGTCTGGAGTGATTTTCAAGTCCGCGCAATAACTCCGTCCCTCATAATCCTTTGGCAACGTCGAAAGAGTCTGTTGCAAGGTGAGCGTGCCTTTCGCGGAATCGTAGTCATACATCGTAACTGAATTGCTCAGTTCGTTGATGGCATACAGGTGCTTGCCATTGGGATGAAAGGTCAGGTGTCGTGGCCCCGCCCCGGCCGGTGTTTTTACAAATGGCGGCTGGTTGGATTTCAGTTTCGCAGTGCCGGGGTCCAACCGATAACTCATAATTTTGTCGATACCCAGATCGGCGGCGAAGGCAAACCGGTTATCGGGACTGACGATGATGCTGTGGGCGTTCGGTCCTTTTTGCCGGCGCGGATCGGCACCCGATCCCGAATGTTGCATAAACGAAACCATTTTTCCGAGCGCCCCATTTTTCTCCACCGGAAAGGAGCCAACACTACCGGTTGAGTAATTGGCTACCAACACGGTACTGCCCGTCGGATCCACTTCGAGGTAGCAGGAAGCAGTCCCGCGCGCGGTTTGCCGATTGAGCAGTTTCAACTTTCCGGACCGGCCATCAATCCGATAGGCGGCCACGTCTTCATCTTCCTTGCCGCCGAATTGTTTCGCGTGAATCGAATACAGGAATCGACCATCGCGGGAGATGGCCATAAAGAACGGATTCTCAACATCCGTGGTCCGATGCACCGGTGTCAGCTTTCCTGAGCCGGTATTCAGGCGGAAGGCATGAATGGCCCCTTTCTCACCGCCGGTGAAGGCGGAAATGAACACCATTGGATCGGTCGCATTGGATGGAAGGGCGGCGCTCAACATGATGGTAACGACGAGAGAGAACAGTTTTCGCATAGCGTAGTGGTATTGGATGAATTGTTCCGGCAGGAATTCATCTGGCGCAAGACATTGTTGGGCAGAGGGGACCAACGGGACTAAACCAGAACGATGCAGTCGGAGCGTCAGGTGCGCGGAATTCATTCCGCGGAAATGTCCACCCGCAGCCACAGGTCACGCGCACAACCATCTCGTCGAGATCGCACACAATTCCGTGTGTCAGAAGAACCGCTCAATAACAACGAGAGCCGATTGGCAAATCTACGTTTCTGCGGCATGAATGCCGCGCTCCAACTGCATCGTTCCGGCTAAAACCGTTTGGTTTCTTTCAACCTTGTCGCGAGAAATAGATTGAAAACCGGACAACTCTTCCAAATCAATCCGCCGGGTGCTGACCCCGGACACATCAAGACCTTGCTCAGGCAAGTCGCCCTCTTCGCGATTTGCGGCAAGGCTTCAATCAGGGTGCCGCGTTTTCGCGCGTTGACATTGCGGGACAACTGCGGATTCCATTGGAGCATGCGATTCGTTCTTCACTCTTTCGTGCTCTTGCTGCTCGGCGTACCGGTTTCAGTCCCAGCCGCAGAACCACCGCTCGGCTTCGCGTCATCGCAGGCCGCACAGCAACTGGCACTGGAGGATCGCCATGACGCCATGCTCAATTCCGCCAACTTGAAAAAGTGGATGCGCGAAATGACCACGCGCCCGCACCATCTCGGTTCACCGAAAGCGAAGGAGAACGCGGAGTATGTCGCAAAACTTTTCCAGGATTGGGGCTACGAAACGGAGACCGAGGTATTCCACGTGTTATTTCCCGCACCAAAGGCACGTGAGCTTTCACTGCTGCGCCCGTATCCGTTCAAGGCATCGCTGACGGAGCGAATCGTCAGCACCGATTCCGCGGCCGCCGCGTTGGAGAAAGAAGCACTCCCGCCCTACAACGCCTATTCCGGCGATGGCGATGTCACCGGTCCGCTGGTCTATGTGAATCAGGGAGTGCCGACTGACTACGAGGTCCTCGAACGACACGGCATTGATGTGAAAGGTAAAATCGTCATCGCGCGTTATGGCGGTTCGTGGCGCGGCATCAAGGTCAAGGTCGCCGCCGAAAAGGGCGCCATTGGCTGCATCATTTATAACGATCCGCTCGATGACGGATACGCGCAAGGCGGCGCATATCCAGCCGGCGCTTATAAACATGGAACCGCAGTACAGCGGGGCTCAGTCGTCGATCTCCCGATGCGGCCCGGGGATCCGCTTACACCGAATCGCGGCGCCACCAAAGACGCGAAACGCCTGCGCATTGAAGATGCGGAGACCGTTATGAAGATTCCCGTGCTGCCGATTTCGTCAGTGGATGCGGAACCCTTTTTCCGAGCGCTTGACGGTCCGGTCGCTCCGGCTACGTGGCGCGGCGCTCTTCCGCTGACGTATCGACTGGGCGGCGGCAAAACGATTGTGCATCTGAAAGCGGAATTTCATTGGAACATCGTGCCGACCTACAACGTCATCGCGCGGATGAAGGGTTCTGAGTTTCCCGACCAATGGGTGTTGCGTGGCAACCACCATGACGCCTGGGTCATCGGCGCGCGCGACCCGATCAGCGGTCTCGTGCCTTTGCTGGAACAAGCCCGCGCATTCTCGGAGCTGGCGAAGAAAGGCTGGCGTCCCAGGCGCACAGTCATCTTCTGTGTGTGGGATGGTGAAGAACCCGGCCTGCTCGGCTCCACGGAATGGGTCGAACATCACGCCGATGAACTTCGCAAGAAGGCCGTTGCCTACGTCAACACGGACACCAACGCGCGCGGTTTGCTCGGCATCGGCGGCGCGCATTCCATTGAGACGCTGGCGGCGGAAGTCGCCCAATTGGTTCCGGATCCACTCACCGGCATCAGCGTCTCCGAACGCCTGCGTTCCGCCCGTCTCGTGCATGGCGACGCCGAAGAACGGAAGGAATACCTCACTCGCAAGTCGATTCGCATCAACGCCCTCGGTTCCGGATCCGACTACTCGGCATTCCTGCAACATCTCGGGATCGCATCGTACTACATCGGCTTTCGCGGGGAAGGAGTCGGTGGTGAGTATCACACCTGCTTCGATACCTTCGACCATTACTCAAAGTACATCGACCCGGAACTGGGTTACGGCGTGGCGCTCGCGAAGGTGTGCGGTCGCATCACTCTGCGCCTCGCCAACGCGGACATTCTTCCGTTCGACTTCAATGCGCAGGCCGAGACCATCAACGGATACATTGGCGAACTGACCAGGCTTTCCGACGAGATGCGAGGTGACACCGAAACCCATAATCGCCTCGTGGCCGAGGACCGCTTTAGCATCGCGGCGGACCCGACGTTGAAATACATACCACCAACCCGTAAAGATCCGGTTCCCCATCTCAACTTTGCGGCACTGTTGAATGCGGGAAAGAAGCTGACGCAATCCGCGGCCGATTTTCACAAGGCGCTGAATCACGCCCGAAGCGCCGGCCGAAACCTGACCACCGAACAACTCACCCGCCTCAATCAACTCATCTATCAGACCGAGCGCACACTGATTGACAAGCGCGGGCTGCCTCGTCGGCCATGGTTTCGGCATCAGATTTACGCGCCAGGCTTCTACACCGGTTACGGTGTCAAAACCATTCCCGGTGTCCGCGAAGCGATCGAGGAACGCAACTGGCAGGAAACCGACGAGCAAATCGAACACGCTTCCGCCGCACTGAACCGACTGGCCGGTCAAATCGAATCTGCGACCGGCTTACTCAGATAGATAATAATGCGATCCGTTTCCAATTTCAGAGAAGGCAATTTATGGGCATCCACGACCGAGACTACATGAAACGCCGGCCGGACGATGACGAGAGAAATACATCGTCACCCGACGCCCGACTGGAGGCGATCCTGAGTGGCTTCCTGAGCCGTTATCCCCGGCTAATCAAGGTGGCTGGTATCAGCCTGGCCTTACTCGTCTTAATCGCGATCGTCATGGCCCTGTTTGGCCGCTCCGAACGCGCATGGTGAACAAGCGTCGCAAAACTCGAATCAAGGATTTCCAGCGTCGTGCAGCCCACGCGCCCGAGGATGTTTACCATCATCATTCCGACAGGTGGCCATATATTCCTGTTCATCATTTTGCCGACGAGACTGACAGCGTAGTTTACAAAGCCGATTGCTGGTGTCTCTTTGGTGAAGATGCCGCGCTGTTGGAGTGTATCGTCAGCGAGGAGTCGGCGCGACATCCGGGACTCTATGCTCGCATTGACGCCCATAGTCCGTATTGGCCGAAGCTACACGCGGTGATAGCAGCACCACTGACGAGGATGGCGTGTGAGACCGCCATGCAAAGATTTGTGGAGCTTGGCTTTCCGGACCCTCTCATATCGAGATTGCCGCCAGGAGGTCCACTGGTCAAATTGTCGGCATGAAGACGAGGTCACCTATCTTAGCGCGCATATTTCACACTCGAAAACGCGGCGACGGCGTTTGCATCGTAGCGCAGGTTTCCAAATCCGCAGAGTGTTCGCAGCCAGAATTGCCTTCGTACGGCCCGCAGGTTTGGAAACCTGCGATACAGCAGACTTGGAAGTCTGCGCTACTTTCCCTCGCTCCGCACGAGTGTGAAACATCCGGGTTAGGTCGTTTGGCGGCACAAAGTAACTGACGACCTATGGCTGGACCTTCGAGAAATTAAATAGTGGCGATCGGTGCCGCCCGCCTTCCCGATTAAACACGAATTCCGAAGTTGGGGAGCGCACCCGCCTCGGGTGTGGCTGGCCGCGCCTCGCGGCCAGCGTCTTGCGCGCGAGACTGACAAGAAAGTTTGGATCGTTTCGGTGCGAACGGGTTTTCCGCGAGGCGCGGAAAACAGCGCCCGAGGCGGGCGCGCTCCCCTTTCTATTTCGGAATTTGGGTTAAACAAAATTGAATCGGAAAACATCAAATGAAGACCATCATGATTGCCGTTGTCTGCGTCTCGATCCTTGCCGTTTCAATCAACGGCGAAGACGCGGTATCTATTGGAGAGAGTAAAGAACTCGTGATCGAGAATAACATTCTCGTTCCTGTCCCGGTCGCTGATTGGGATTGGTACGCGGGACAAAAACTCGAAAACAAGGGCATTCAGATCAGCACTTTCATCTGTAAATCCGCCGATGAGCAATCGGCATTCAACCTGGTGGTGTTTCACGACAAACTGAAAGAGGACAAGGAGAAGTTCGCCAAAGGTCTGCTACAGGGCGCAGCCAATTCAGCAAAAAAAAGCGGCTATCAACTGACTGAGTCAAAAACGAAAGCCGCGAAGATCCCGTGGCCCGGCTCGATCGAGTACACCGCTGTTCTCAGTCAACCCGATGGCAAAATTCATCTCAAAGGTTTCATTGCTTTCGGTCGTGGAATCTATGCGCTCCAATACTCCGGTAAGAAGGAAGCCCCTGCCTACCTGGATAAAGTCGCGAAAGGGATGAGGAATCTCGCGACGAAGCCACGCCAAATAATAGATTCAGAACCCAAGCGCGATTGATTTGGAAAATAGACCGCACAACTTGTCTTCGCTCCAATACCGGCAGTGCCGCGATTCGTTCAGTCCAAATTTCAGATTATTGACTCTGACACGCAAAAGCGTGAATTCCTGCACGAACGCCCTATCATCTACCTGAATGTCACCTGTCATTGAAACTCTCGCCGATCTGGTCCGCATCAACAGCGTGAACCCGGAATGGGGCGGCCCCGGTGAAGCAGCCGTGGCGGACTACGTGAAGTCTTTTTTGCGGCGAGCCGACATTGAATTTGAGGTGCAGGATGTTCTGCCCGGACGACCCAATGTCATCGCCCGACTGCGCGGCGAAGACTCCAGTCGCGCCCTCGTCCTCGAGGCGCACATGGACACGGTATCAGTTGCCGATATGACGATTGCGCCGTTCGAACCCCGCATCGAAAACGGCCGCATGTGGGGACGCGGTTCCTGCGACACGAAAGCCGGTCTGGCGGCGATGTTGCAATCAATGGCCACCTTGAAGGCTGGCGGTGTCAAACCCGCGGTGGACATCATTCTCGCCGCCGTGGTGGACGAGGAGCATACCTACAAAGGAGTGACCGCGTTTGTCGAGTCGCTGACCGGCAAACCCTTGCCCGAAGCCGCGGTGGTTGCCGAACCGACTGAGTTGCGGGTCGTGCGGGCAAACAAGGGCGCGGTACGTTGGCGCATCATTACCCATGGCAGGGCCGCGCACAGTTCGAAACCGCACCTGGGAGCGAATGCTATTTCGGCCATGGCCACGGTCATTCAGGCGATTGAGAATGACGCACCAAATCTCAACATCAAACCTCACCCACTCGTTGGCCCGCCTACTTGCAGCATTGGCGTCATTGAGGGTGGCCGTCAGGTGAACTTCGTTCCCGAGCATTGCGCCATCACATTGGATCGCAGGTTGATCCCCGGTGAAACCGCGAGTGTCGTTTTGAGTTATTACGACGAACTGCTCAATCCGGCCAGAAAACGGCATCCGGACATTAAAATCGAAACTGAAGCTCCCTACCTCACCGACGAGGCGATGGAAACGCCCGCCGATTCCATGGTCGTCCAGGCCGTGTCTGGCGTCCTGACCCGGATGAAACTGGCGGCCGAACCGTTGGGCGTTCCGTTCGGTTGCGACGCCACCAAGCTCTCGCGTGCCGGCATCCCATCAGTCATCTTCGGGCCCGGTTCAATCGATCAGGCGCACACGGCGGATGAGTTCGTGGATCTCAATCAGGTCGAATTGGCATTTGATTTTTACCTCAAGTTCCTGCTGGAATTCGGAAAGCCATGAATACCACCCGTCGAAAGTTTCTCGTGACCACTTCCACCGCCACAGCCGGACTCGTTACCGGATGTGCCACTCTCCCGCCAAAGTCATCCGGATGGATCGACGCGCACGTCCATGTGTGGACTCCCGACACGACGAAGTACCCGCTCGCCGCCGGATATACGAAGGCTGGCATGAAACCGCCAAGTTACACTCCAGAGGAACTGTTCGCGCAATGTCGCCCACAGGGAGTCTCCCGCATCGTGCTCATCCAGATGAGTTATTACAAATATGATAACTCCTACATGCTGGATATGATGCGCCAGCACCAGGGCACCTTCGCCGGCGTGGCCATCATTGATGAAAACGCACCAGAGGTCAGCGGCCGGATGAAGGCACTGGCCGTCCAGGGGGTGCGCGGATTCCGGCTTTATTCCAGCAACAAGACCACCGCAAATTGGAAGTCTTCCGCCGGTATGAAGGCGATGTGGAAACACGGCGCCGATTCCCGCCTGGCCATGTGCTGTCTCGCCGATCCGGATGCGCTGCCGAACATCAACACCATGTGTCGTGAGTTTCCGGAGACCCCGGTGGTCATCGATCATTTTGCCCGCATTGGCGTCAGCGGAACGGTGGAACAGGCGTATCTGGATCAATTGCTGGCGTTGGCAAAATTCAAGAACACCTATGTGAAGACTTCGGCGTTCTACGCGCTCGGAAAGAAGCAGGCACCCTACACGGATCTGGGACCCATGATTCGCCAGCTCCGCGACGCCTTCGGCGCGGAAAGACTGATGTGGGCGACGGATTGTCCGTTTCAGTCGGCGGAGGGTCACACGTACGGTGCGTCAATTGAGTTGATTCGCGACCGGCTGGATTTCCTCAGCGAGACCGACAAGCAATGGATGCTGCGAAAGACCGCGGAGAAGGTTTTTTTCCAGGCGTAATCGTGAATACGCCAATCGGTTCCCGGCGAGGACACCAGTTGTAGTAAGGAGGCGGATGACTCAACATGAACTTCCCTTGACTCCGCTTCCTTACCTCAGCGGCTACAGCTCGCACCCTCACAATTCAACCAGGGGCACCAAGATGCGCGCCGGGCAGCGTCTCCAAATACCCCGGACTATCCGGAGACCACGTACCGGCTCTGCTCCGCCTCGAACCGGATTCGATCGGCATTTTTCAACAGCCAGTCTTTCTTCGCGGATTCGTCGCCTTTGAAGTCCAATTTACCGCTCAGGATTTCCAATGACCGGCCGTTCCGAGCTTCGTCCTGCCCGCTATCGAGCTGCCGGATGACGACGTGCAGAGCATCCAACTCGCCGATTTCGGCGGCGAATACTGCCAGGGAATAATCTGCGACAATCCCAAGACGCGCACGCTTCCATGATTCGCGGACGGTTTCGGCGTAGGGGAAGTCCTTGAGCTCGCGCAATTCCCGATACAAAAATTCCTGACCGGTCTTGCATCGGGCGGCGTGCCACGAGAGATCGGCGAACTGCGCCGGTTGCGAATGCTTTGCGATCACAAGCAGGGCATCGGCCGGCAATGGACTATTGCGGTTCGGCAGGCTTTTCGCCAAAGCATCAACCCCATCTTTCTCCCACCGCTTCGAGCGCAGCAACCACGCGAGTGACGGGTCGCGTTCGAGGGCGGATTGCAGTTCCGCCAGATGTTCTCGACGAATCGTGCGGCTTAAAAAGCCCCGAAGTACCATATACTTCGTCGCTTCTGAAAACGGCGCTTCGCGCAGTAGGAACGGCACGATGTCCGGGCCGATGTCGGTCAACAGCTTCGTTACCTCACGCCCCTGATTTCCGGTGTAGCGATCCGATGCATGGAAAAGGAAATCATGCGCGAATTTCTGTGCCACGGCCGGTTCACCCGGGCCGGGCCATTTCATCTGCTTGAGCATTTCGACGCCGGATTGGGTGGACGCTTCACCGCGATCAGATGACAGGCGATTTTGCACGAAGTGATAGTTTTGATCGGAAAAACCATGATCCAACGTGCCGACGAGGCGGGGTCGATACACGTGCAGTCGAAGACCGGAAAACCAATCCTCGGCAACGTATCCGGTCAGCCTTTCCCGCAACGCGGAACGCGGCACCGTCATCCTCAAGGTCAGCATCGACTGGTTGTTCAGGAAGGTCGGAGCCCCCCACCTGCCTGATGTGTTATCCACGATATACGCCTCCCCGGAATCCGGGTGATGCAGAACATAAAGGTAGTTAGCCTTCCAATAGCGGGTGGCGCGGTACTCCTCTTGACCCGTGAACTTCAAATTGGGCCCCGTCTCGACGACCTGCAGCTTTAATCCATCCGATTCATCGCGCACGGACACGATGGCGACACCAAACCCCTCCCCCGCGCCGACGAACGCCGGCTTCAAGGGAACATCCGCAATCCGTAGCAGTTGCAATATCCCGGCGCGCAATGTTCCGTCAAACGTGCCGACCGGATCTTTCGGCCAGCGAACCCGGCCCTCGGATGACACGGGCAGACCATCCTGGTTGCGACCAGACCAATTCCCTGACCAGGCCGTGTCCTCCGGATAAAGCCGCCGCATAATCTCCATCACCACGCCCCGAACTGGTGACGACTTGATCTGATCAATGCCGAAGGTATCATGCGGGTTTCGAGAGTAACGGGAATTCAACTTGAAGCCGTTGGTCGCGCGAAACCAGGCGTTGAGAGTGGTCGGCACCACCAGGGAATTTTCCGGCAAACCCAGCACTCGAAAATGCGACCAGAGTAGTTGTTCATCCGGAGCCGTGACTCGGGCGACTCTGGATTCCGTGACCAGTTCAATAGTGGTTCCCTCAACTTGATTGTCCGCCTGCTTGAGAAAATTAAACGGTCGCAGAATCGTGATGGGAAGCAAGAGGAGGAGCGGAATCGCCGCAGTGGGCAGTGAAATGATGAATCGGCTGGAGAGCGTCCGCACAATCCAGGAAACGAGGGTGCCGACGCTGATCAACAGCAGCCCGACCAGCAGGGAACTGGCTTCACTTCCCGGCGTCCACGATCCCCGCATTCGTCGCAATGCACCCAGTTGTTCTAGATCGACGATGTAGGCGACCGTCATCGCGGCGATAAACATGAATCCGATGGACCCGCCCATGACCGCGAAGAACTGGGCAATATTTCGCGTATGAGCCGCCGCCGCCGCACCCACCACGACAAACGCACTGACAATGATCAGCCACTCCAGCAACGTGGCGACGAGTTGGGTGCCGGTGAAACCCGCCTGCACCCATCCGATCAGCAGGCTGGTCAGCAGTGGCAGCACGACCATGCCGAACACGTACAGCAATTCCGCCCGGATTACCTGCTGGCGGGCGATCGGCCGGGTCAGCCACATCGCGTTCGAACTGGCCACCGGATGGGCTTGGATACCCATGATGACGGCGATCGCCCCGGCGAAACATTGGCCCAGGAAGATTATCGTGCGCGCCACCTGAACGCCCTCGCTGGCCACGCCGATGCTGCCTGCCACGGCCTGAACCGCGGAGAGTAGCCAGAACATCCACAGCCAGCCGCGCTGGCCCCGGTACATGTGATGGAAGAGGTGAAGGATCATAATTGTTAAATTTCAAATGATGGGAAATTGCGTCATTGGTCATTCTTTGTCGGCAACTGTGCGTCCGATTTCACGACAAGGTATTTCCGCCGCGCGGGATCCCATTTGAATTTCACGTCGCCCAACGCCAGCAGCGCCTTCTTGATGAAATCTGTGTCATGGCGACGACGTTGCTCCAGGTTCGGCAAATCCACCACTTCTCCCAGCATTTGCAGCATGGCAAAGTTGGAACTGCTGTAATCCTCGGTATGGAGCCTGAGCAAGCGGAGCTGATGCGCGAGTGCCTCCGCATTTCCGTGCCGCACCGCCAGTTCAATCCCCGCGTCCGGTGAACCCATGTCCGTCAGAAACTTTGCGCGACGGTTCCAGCGGTCCTGAACCAGGAGATCGAGACGTGCCGCCATGCGCGGCAGACCCGCCATGATCTGATAGGGACCACGCCCGCCGGCGGACACTTCGAATTCCTTTGCAAGGCGATCCTCCACGCGCGGATCGTCAAACCATGCCAACGCGCGCAACGTGCTGTGGGGTAGTGACGCCGGATAATCCAGCAGCGCGAACAACGGGTCTTTTGACTCATCCAGCCAGTCGCGATCAATCAACACGTCGGCCAGATTCGGTTCGTCCGGCAATCTTCGCCACAGGTCCGCCTTCTGCTCCGGCCGGATGCCGCGCGTCATGGCAACCATCAGGGCGTTTCGGCCCGTTCCCTCAGTGACTCCGTAGCCGTCAATGAACAGATCCAGATGCGCCGGAACATATTGAACCAACGCCTGAATCTCCGGTCCGGACTCGTCGTATCGACGCGCGCTCTCGATGAGATTGAGGACATCGTAAACATAGTTACCGATCTGCGCCCGCGTGGCCGTGGTGGGAGGTTGATCAAGCGTCTTCAGGCGGCGGAGGAATTCCCCCCGCGTCAACCGCTCATCGTTCATTCGATTTCGGGACTGGCGATACGACGGAAATTGCGACGGAACCAGGTTTGCCTGGACAGCTTTTTCCATCGTACCAAGGTAGGTTTGCTTGAAGATCAACAAGCGGAGTTTCTCGGGGTTCTCGCGCCAGCCGTCCTGGCGCAACTGACTCTCCCGAAAGCTCAACAACGCCCACCGCCGTTGGAATCCCGTGTGTCCACCCACCCCCTGACGGGACGGGTGTCGGTCGTTCAGTCCGCGGCCCAGTTTGCGCACCGGATCGTAAAGCAGGAACTCAAACCGCTCGGTCGGCCATGAATCCGGCTTGCGGAGATCCTGATTGGCGGTCATCGACAAACCGACCGATTCATTCTCAACCGCGACGTAAACCCCGTTTTGATCGACCCGCGAAGCCGCGATGCTCCAGCGAGCCTGGCCAACCCGCGCGGACGAACCAGGAGCCAGATCCAACTCGGCGGCAATCTCCCATTGGTAGAGATGCCCTTCCCCTTCGATATCCAGCTTCGCAGGTTGTTTCCACCAGTCCCCCACGGCCAAAAGTTCGAAAGGCTGATAACCCATGCTTGAACCACCATTGTGATTGTTTTGGGATTCCAGAATTGCATCCGCCGGCAGCAATTGACCGATGCAGTTCAGGTCATCGGTGGTCAGGAAGCCGTAGCGCCCGAAGACCGGCGCGCGATAAGTGTTGGAATCCGCGACGTGCGTTTGCCCATCCCCGGTGACCAGTCTGGCCGAGCAGGCACCCCACCGGATGTACATTCCCGGAGGCAAGCCCTCAACCTTGGGCCGAACACTCCAGCCAATGCTGATCTTTCCGTCCACTTTGGATCGACCCGAAATCCGGCTGATCGAATTGAGCGGAAGATGCATCGGCAACGCTTTGACTTCCGCCATCGTTGGAGTTTCGCCAGCACCGCGAATCGGGGGATTGTGTGGCCCAAACGCTATGGCCAGTTCGCCTACGAGAATGATGATGACCACCACCGACCAGCGATGCAGCGCGCGCGGCCGGCGAGTCACGACCCACCAGGCCATTCCCGTGACAAGAATCGCCCAGACGGCAAAGCCGATTCGTAACGAGACCGCATCCGGCACCTGAATTGCAACCGGTTCCCGACCCAGCGCGACCGGCAGCAAATTAAAGAACAATCCAATCAATCCCGCACCCGCAAAACCGACGCCATAAGTCACGGCAATGAACGCGGCAAACGTCTTCTGTTGCGGGCAGGCGGCCGCCACGCCCGCGGCAATGCCCACCAACGGCAACACCAGAGTGAACCGTTCCCATGTGCCCGCCAGCACCAGGTTCAGCGCGATGCCATGCAGCAGCAGATTGATGAACTCAATCGACACAATCGGCATTACCACCATCACGCCAAGAAACAGGACCTTGCCCAGCCACAAATTGCGGGCCGGCAACGGGCGGGTGCGCAGGAAGGCGTTGTCCCGTGCGGTGGAATCCCCCAGCACGGACCCGATGGTGACGACAAAGACGGCACCAATCATCATGGCGCTGGTCCACGATCGCCACAGGCCGCCGAGACCGTTTCGTTCATACGGCCACACCCAGTTCGGTTGACCGACCCACCCTTGCGTGATCGCCAGATCCAGCAGCAGGAATACCGCGACGCCGTAGAGAACGTAACGGAGCTGGTAAACGTCCTTGCGGAATTGATGCAGCGTCAGATTCATGAACACACCTCTGGTTGGAATGACCAATGGCCAATGACGCAATGACCAACGGGCCGTGTGCGGCGATGAAACGGATATGGAGCGCGGAATTCATTCCGCGGAAACGTCCGATCGCAGTAAGGCGTCACGCACTTGTCCGTCGGGTCAGCAACCCAATCCGTCTCGTGCATCAGATTCACGGATTCTAAAACCCGCAAGGCAATTGGAGAATCCACGTTTCTGCGGCATGAATGCCGCGCTCCGGTTGCATTATTCCCGATGGCACCAGCCTCGCATGCCCGACGCCGCACGGAGCGAACGTTCATGATTCCGCGCGGTTCGGTGCCCATTGGGAATCGGTCATTGGTCATTGAGTAAGGGTCCTTCATTTCACGCCCCCCTTCCCGTTTGCTTCGCCGGACAGCCGATACATGCGCGCCAGCGCGACAAAAATCTCCCGCAACGTCATGGTCTGCACCTGCGCCTTCGCTTCCGAGCCGAAATGCTGTTCGACCTGGGCCTGAATATTCCCGTTGGCGTGCCGCGAGTGGACAAAGCGAATCATTCGACCATCCGCCTGAAGATCCAGCCACTCCGCCGGCGCGTTCAACGGCGGAGCCGCCGCGCCGGGCAACGAAATTTCCACCCGCCGAAACCGCGCCTGCAATTCATCATGCGCCTCATCCAGTTGCAGGCGACCCTGGTGAATGATCGCTACCCGGTCGGTCAGGCGTTCCACTTCCTCGATGTCATGTGAGGAAACAAACACCGTCCAGCCCTCCTCCTCGGTCAGTTCGAGCAGGCCGCGAATGAATTCATCGCGCACCAGTGGATCGAGTCCGGAAAACGGTTCGTCAAGCACGACCAGTTTCGGTCGATAAGCCAGGCTGGAAAGCAACGCCGCCTTCATTTTCATACCGCGCGAGAGCGCCTTGAGTTTGCGGTCCCCCGGCAAATCAAATTCCTTGAGCATCTTCCTTTCAAAATCACGATCCCAGGTGGCATACATCGGCCGGCAGTAATCGAGCAGCTCCTGCACGGTCATCCATTCCGGCATCTCCATGTTTTCGGACACGTAGCCGATGCGGGAAAACTCCTTCGGACCGAGTTCGCGCGAATCCGTCCCCAACACCCGCGCCGAGCCGCCATCGGGTTGATGGAGATTCAGCAGGCACTTGATGGTCGTGGTCTTCCCCGCGCCGTTCGGGCCGAGAAAGGCCGTCACCGATCCTTCCGGTACCGTCAGCGACAGGCCATTAACGGCCTCGGTCTTGCGGAACTTTTTCCGCAGATCATTCAGTTCAATCAAAGCGTTCATTCGTTTATTTGGTTATTGCTCAGTTCGACCGTACGACGCCTTTCAAGGACGTCACCGGCTGGTTCAAATTATTGCGGCAGCTTCTCCGAACCGGTTGAGTGGACCCGGCCGCGCTGCCACGGCGACACACTTTTGCCTCGAACTGAACGGCGTCGGCCACGGCGATGTTGATTCGGCGTGGGCCGGCCGCAGACAACGCCAACAGACGTTCGAGGGCCGACGCCTGAAGCTCCAGCAGTTGCACGAGCCGGGTGCGGCGGTTCAGATTCGAGTGACTGGTCGTCAGAATATTATTCATGATCCTTCTCCTGATTTTCGGGTTTGCCATTTCGCCCGGCAGCGTGCCGAAGCGCTTCAATCAAGTCTTCCAAAGTGAGATTCATTTCCGCCGCCTCGGCGATCATCGCGCGGCAGAGTGGTTCGATGTGTTTCATACGTTCCGCCCGGGTGGGCATTTTCGGTGCGGTCACGACCATCCCGATACCGGGCCGGCTGGCCAGACACCCGGCGTCCTTAAGCTGGGCGACCACCTTATGCGCGGTCGTGGGGCTCATCCGGAGTTCCTGACTCAGCGACCGGACGGACGGAAACTCGTCCCCGGCCTTGAGTTGCCCGGTCAGGATGGACTTCCGCACCGCGCGAAAGACCTGGTCCGAGACCGGAACCCCGTCTTCAATTTGTATCGTGAATGGCAGCATGTCCGTGTGTTAACTGTTACAGTAATACTGGTACACTAAGAACAGTGCAAGCGGTTTTTTTAAAGAAAATGTTCAAACTTCTGAATCCGCAAACCAAATGCTCCATTCCGCTCTCATAAATCCCAATACAATAACCTTGTGTTGGGCAATGCCAGAACGGTACCCATAGCTGAACTTTGGCAGAGGGAAAGACTCACGTTGAGAGCAATTCTAACCGTCATCGTTTTAGGTACGTAACGATTTGTTACTCGTCTCCGGGAGCGACAGATTAAGGAAAACTTTTCATTAACTGGCTCGAAAGTGACTATGAAAAATCTGATATTCATCCTGGTGGTTATCGGTCTTGCAGCCCTTGGACATAGTCAATCGATCGAATTCAAGAACATCGGAACTGATGCTGTAAATGCACAATCAATTAATGCTCCGATTACGAACCACAACGGCCTCCTACTCGCGGGAGCGGATTTTAGTGTTCAGCTTTACTATGCTCCAAGTAGTAATCCCAGTTCGACTGAATCAGCCGAGTTTATCAATTCTGGAATGCCCGTCGTAAACTTTTTCACAGGAGGAGTCGCTGGCTATTTCTTCTCTTCGCAAGCTGTTGTATTGACGGGTTACGCTCAAGGGCAGGTGGCAAATGTGCAAGTGCGGGCGTGGGACAACCGGACGGGCTCGACATGGGAATTGGCATCGGCCCGCGGGGCATCCCCAGTCTTCGCGACTCCGTCCTTGGGTAACCCGCTGAATCCCGCTACGATCCCATTGTTGCGAGGACTTACGAGCTTTGGACTCGTCAATGGCGCTTTCCCTGAAATCGCGGTCTTGGGCAACGCCAATCTCATTACCAACGGCTCCACCAATATCGCTGTCACCAACCTCACCGACTTCGGTCCACTCGACATTGCAGGTGCCACTCGCACCAACACTTTCGTCATCACCAACTCCGGGACGACCAACCTGACAATCGCTCAGATTTTCATTTCCGGTACCGGCTCCGATGATTTTTCCCTCATCACCGCTCCTTCCTCAAACATTGCTGCCGGGACTTCCTCGCCTTTCCAGACAAAATTTGATCCATCCCAGACTGGATCGCGCACCGCCTCCATTTCCTTCGGCTACAACTTTATTGGCGGCACCAATATTACCCCCTACACCTTTGACATTGGAGGACTCGGTAACACTAATGCGGGAAGCCCTGAAATTGCCGTGTTGGGTAACAATCAATTGATTGTCAGTGGATCCACAAACATCTCCGTCAGCGATTTTACCGACTTTGGTCCGCTCAACCGGCTGGGAGCCGCAAGCACCAACACCTTTGTCGTCACCAACTCCGGGAGCACCAGCCTGATCATTAATCTGCCCATAGTATTTTCCGGTCCGGCCTCCAATGATTTTGCGATAGTTAGCAGTCCGGCTTCAAACATCGCAGCCGGCGCATCTTCACCCTTTCAAATCAAATTCGACCCCACGGCTGCCGGACCGCGAAGTGCGACCCTCGTCTTGGGCAATAGTGACACAAATGAAAACCCATACACGTTTGTCTTAGGTGGAGCCGGCACCAATTCACTCAATCCAGTGATCGGCATTCTGGGCAATGACAACCTTATTGCCAATGGGTCAACCAATACTTCCAGTACCAATTTCACCTATTTCGGTTCACTCAACGTTGCCAGTACAGCTATTACCATCGGTGTCCAAGTGAGAGTTTCATAAAGTGGCGTAGGAAGCCATCAGAATGG
>CALBIE010000347.1 GCA_937893495.1 uncultured Verrucomicrobiales bacterium
GAGCAAGATTTATCCATTGCAGATTGGATATAAGAAATATGGCCAGAGCGGCATCGAGATCAGCGACTGGTTTCCGCACATCGGTTCTTGTGCGGACGATATCTCGTTTTTACGATCGATGTGGACGACCGACGACAATCACGGCGCCCAGGTGCAGTTCCATTCCGGCCGACACATGCTCGATGGTCGTTATCCGACCATTGGTTCGTGGGTGACGTATGGTCTCGGTTCCTTCAATGAAAATCTGCCACAGTTTCTGAATGTCGGTCCGCGTTACTTTGGAAAACGGGATGCCTATTATCTGGGGCCCGCATACGAACCGGTCACCTTAAAGGTCGATCCCAAGAATCCGCTACCCTATGCGAGCCCGGAAGGAGCGATGACCGGCGCCGAACAGCGACTTGAGTTTGATTTGGTCAACCGTTTGAACAAACTCACGGCCCGGCAATTCCCGAATGACGCCGCGCTGGAAGCGCGCATCAAGTCCTATGAGTTGGCCTACCGAATGCAGGCAGCCGTACCCGAAGTGTTGAGTTTCGATTCGGAATCCGCTGACACGAAAAAGCTTTACGGTCTCGACAACTCCGTCACCAAGCCGTTCGGCGAACAACTGCTGGTGGCGCGTCGCATGGTGGAGCGCGGTGTCCGGTTTATTCAAATCATGCACGGAACCGGCGCGGCGGGCGCCTGGGATGCGCACAGTGGTTTGCAGGCCAATCATTCCAAACTATCGGCACAAGTTGATTTGCCGGCCGCGGGATTGCTGAATGATCTCAAACAGCGGGGGATGCTCGATGAAACGTTGGTTGTTTTTGCGACTGAGTTCGGGCGCACGCCGGGTTCGCAGGGGACGACCGGACGCGACCATCATCCGTATGGATTTTCAGTCTGGATGGCGGGCGGCGGACTGAAAGGAGGCATTGCACACGGGACCACGGATGAAATCGGATTCCACGCGGAGCAGGATCGGCATTATGTCACGGACGTTCACGCAACGTTGCTGCATCAGCTTGGTTTGAATCATCATGCAATGGAGGTGCCGGGACACAAGCGATTGGACCGCGATTTCGGGTACGTGATTGATCCCATCATTGCATAAAAAAACCGGGCCAAGGCCCGGCTTCGAAAATCTGCGTCGAACTATTCAAACGGCTATTCCCACTTCGCACCCGACGCGATCCATTTGCGGACCAACTCGACTTCGGCATCAGTGAGTTTTTCCCCGGCTTTGGGTGGCATCGCGTCGTCTTCATCCGCCCGCTTGACCCGCTTGAACAAATCGCTGCCATCCGGATCGCCTGCCTTGATCGCCTTCATCGCAGTCTCGGCTGAATTGAGCGAGTAGTCGCCTTTTTTGTTGTCGTCACCGTGGCAACGCCAGCATTTCTCCTGAAAGACCGGCTTGATCTGAGCCATGAAAGTCATGGAGCTACCACCACCACCGCCTTCATCGCCACCGCCGCCTTCGCCGCCGCCTTTATTCATCACCACATAGACAATTCCGCCCGTCACCAGAGCTGCCGCCACAGCGGCAAGTGAAATGCCCAGAACCATCTTCTTGCCACCCCCTGACAAATTGGCATTGATCGCGGTACCGGCCGGAACCAGAACGCCTTTAACCTGCGGCAGGGGCACCCAATCGGGAAGCCCGTCATGCCATGCCATGTCTGACGGTACGATGGATCCGTCGCGCAGGTACTGGTTGACCTGTTCGAGGGTGTAAGGCCCGAAATCCTGTCCGTCGCGATGAATGTTAATGTTCATAAACCGGGTTTCCGGCCCCAGCAAACTACAGTGAAGCGGTTCTGGCAAGAATGAGATCGTTCTGGTGACTTGATTTTCTTCCCCATCGGAAAGATAAGGCAGTAATGAAGCTACTCGCCCGCTCTGTCCTGGTCCTTAGTACTTCGGTCATACTCAGCATGACCGTCCCGGCAAACAGCCAGGAGAAGGCCAGAAAGGCGTCCTCCGAAAGTGAGACATTTCCCGGAGCTCGATCAGAGGCATATAAACAAATCGGCGACGTAGCGCTGAAAATCCACATCTTCAATCCCGCCGGCCATGCCTCTTCTGACAAGCATTCGGCCATCGTCTTTTTCTTCGGCGGCGGCTGGCGAAGCGGCACGCCAAAGCAATTTGAACAGCAATGTCGTTATCTTGCCTCCCGGGGAATGGTCGCCATGACGGCGGAATATCGTATTTTTAACAAGCACGGAACGCGAGCCGACAAATGCGTCGAGGATGGAAAATCCGCAGTGCGCTGGGTTCGGAAGAATGCCAGGCGTCTCGGAGTAGATCCGAAACGCATCGCGGCAGGCGGAGGATCGGCAGGCGGTCATGTCGCGGCATGCACCGGCGTGGTATCTGGTTTTGAGGCGACAGGAGAGAATTCCCGGATCAATTCGGCGCCGAATGCCTTGGTGTTGTTCAACCCGGCTTTGGTCGTGGCCCCCATGCCCGACGGACGTCTGCCATTCCCGAAGGATAAGATGGATGAATTCCCGGAGCGGATGGGAACTACGCCGGAACGGATTTCACCCTGGCATCAGGTCCGCCCGGGGGCGCCACCTTCTCTGGTGATGCACGGCAAGGCAGACACGACGGTCGTATTCTGGACGGCTGAAGTCTTTGCGGAAAAAATGCGAACCGCAGGAAACCATTGCGAGTTAGCAGGATACGAGGGTCAGTCCCACGGCTTTTTCAATTTCGGCAAGGGTGGAAACAAGATGTTTGAAGCCACCCTCCGTCGCACGGACGCGTTTCTCGTTTCCCTTGGGTTTCTCAAGGGAAAAGACACGGTTACGGCGTTTCTCCGTTGAAACGTGTTCTCAGCGGTTTTTTTTGTTTTGTTGCGCCGAAGGATTTGCTAGGAAAGGCAGACTATGCAGCCGTTTCGAAAATGGATTTTGACTCTCGTATTGCTGTCCGTGGGTGGCCTGCAATCCGCCCAGGCCCAGTTCACAGACACGAACGGCGTTACCTACACGGATCCATTTCATTTTAATGATCGTGGCGTCATCTTTCGAACGGACGGAAAGACGAGCGAGCGGATTCCCTACTCACAGTTTACCAACGAGGCGCTGAAAGAGTTCGTTAAAAATCCCAAGGCTCGAACATTCGTCGAAATACTTCTGGAACCGGAACCGGGTGAAGAGGGCGAAGATGTCGCGCCCGTCGCGCAGGAATCCCTCGAACCACCTAAGTGGCAGCCGGTGCCCGATAAACCCGAATTGCCCGCACAGGCCGGGTTGATCGGTGGCATGTTCAAATCAGGGCCGGGCTGGGTGATCATGCTGGCCGTTTACGGCGCCAACATTTGGGCCGGATTCCAGATCGGGATGTATCGGCGCAAATCAAAATGGCTGGTACCGGGCGTTTCCGCGGCAGTGCCAATCGTTGGTCCGATCGTATTTCTCTGCATGAAACCGGACCAGAAGGATAAGGAAACGGTATTGCCAAAAGATGGCGAAAAAGAAAAGGAGAAGAAATCTGCTGCCCAGGCTGTTGCCAGACCCGCAGCCAAAGGCAAAGCAGTTGTCACGGCACGTGCCGCGGGAGGCGCGCCTGTCAGCGCAGCGGCCGCTCACGGTGCCGCCGGAGCCGCAGCGCAACCCGCACCGATCGCGGCTCCCAAAGCCAAAGCACTCGAACCAATCGCCTATGTCCGCGGCGAGGTGAATTTCAACAAGCGATTCCTCGAGACCAAATTTGCACCCTTTTTCAAGCTCATCCCGGATGAGCCTTACCGCTCCGCCTGGTTATGGTTCAATACGGGCCAGGGCGAGTTCTGGGTGAAGCGCATCATCAAGGTCACTCAGACCGATGTCACGCTGCAGTGCCCGCAGGAAAATGGTGGAGTTCTCGACGAAACCGTCCAGATTGCCGCCATTCAGGAAATTCATCTGCGCCCGGGCGAATAGTTCCCTGCGCACGATGCATCAGATTATTCTCCTGTTCGGAGCGCTGGACACCGGCAATAACACGCGGGGAATAATCCCCGAAATCCTGCCCCGATTGACGTGATGGCAAATCCGCCTGGCCAGCTTTCGGCGTCCGAAATCTTCTGTGGCGATTGCCGTCAGTCTCAACCCGTTCGCGAACAATTCAAGACTGCGACAATCGGAAACAAGAAATTCGACTACCTCTGCATAGTCTGCGGAAACATCGCCGGACACCGGACTGAAACAAACCTGCTTGGCCGCGCCTGCAACGCTTTCCGGAGATTTTTCGCCCGGCCATCGGGCAACTGATCAAAAGTCACGGTCGATTCAGCACCTCCTATTGCACCCGGAATCCACCCCTCAGTTTGCCCAACGATCCTGTTGCGCAAAAGTCGCGAATCATATCAAATTCGTAAATGGTCACCAACCAACCTCCCAATCCGCTGCGAATTATCTTCATGGGAACCGCTGAAATCGCATGCCCCGTGCTGAAAGAACTGGCGGCACACCACGACTTTCAAATTGCGGCTGTCGTTTCCCAACCCGACCGCCCCAAGGGTCGCAAACTTACCGTGCAACCCTCTCCGGTAAAGACAACCGCTCTGGATTTGGATCTCCCGATCCTTCAACCGAACCGGTGCCGCGAAGAATCGTTTCTCGCGGAATTGAAAAACCTCAAACCCGATCTCATTGCGGTCATGGCCTATGGCCAGATTTTACCTTCTGCGATCCTTGAACTTCCGCCATTGGGTTGCATGAACGTACATACTTCACTATTACCGAAATACCGTGGCGCGGCGCCGATTCAATGGGCCATCTGGAACGGCGATTCAGAAACGGGCGTCACCATTACGCGCATGGACGCCGGCCTCGACACTGGCGACATTCTTTCCGCGGAAAAAATACCCATCACGGCAACGGACACCGCGCAAACAATTCACGATCGGCTCGGAATGATCGGCGCGGACCTGCTCGTAAAAACCATTCATGGCTTCGCGAATGGCGAGATCATTCCCACACCTCAGACAAGCGAAGGTGTCACGCTCGCGCGCAAGATTACCAGAGAGGACGGGCGATTGGATTGGAGCAAAACAGCGCACCATCTCGGGTGTCAGGTTCGCGCGCTCACACCCTGGCCGGGTACCTTCAGCGAATGGGTGTGCGGAGACACCACCACCCATATCAAAATCTGGACAGCCGAGCCGACGGAAGCCCCGGATGTCGAACCGGGCCAGGTAATGAAAGCCGATCGCGAGGGAATTGTCATCACCTGCGGAAAAGGTGCATTGCGAATCCTCGAACTCCAGAAGCAAGGTGGCCGGCGACTGGTCGCACAGGATTTCCTCTCCGGCAACGTAATTCAACCCGGGGACAGGTTCATATAACAATCACTCCTTCAGCAGGTTTCGCTGCCATTCCATCAAGCCGTCCCACGAACCATTGCTGTCATCACGGGCAAGCTGCAGCATCATTTCCTTGCTGGCGATCAAGGTGGGATCGATCGCAAGTTCTCCGGCCTGGCGATCCCGATGATCGCGCAACTTCTTGAATCGTGCCTTCTCTCGCTCATTGGGAAAATACTGACGATTCCGCAGGCGTTGCGGGAAATCCGCCGCCGGAACATTCAGTCCTCGACCAATCGCTCGTTTCACCTGCGCCCGCCTCGGCGTTGAGAATCGCCGTGGCAACAGGTCATCCACCGAGTCACCCGTTGCGGCGGCTTGCGCGACTTGAATGACTGTCTCGTGACGGAGAATGAAGTAGGGTGGTTTATTGACCCTTACAGCTTCCTTTTCGCGCCATTGACAAAGTTCGCGTAGCACCGCGAGTTCTGTTCCGGAAAGTTTTGCGCTGCCCTTGATTCTCCAGACCCGATCCGGATCTACCGGTTCACCGCCCACGCTATCCACGATTAAACGACTACAGCTCTCGCGACACCAGTCAAGTCGGCCCTTGGCAATAAGTTCCCGTTCCAGAATCTCGACCAATGGACGGAGAAAATGTGTGTCGTTGCGGGCATATTCCTCCATTCGACTGGTCAGGGGACGCTGCGCCCAATCGGATTTCTGCGGACCCTTTTCGAGTTTCACTTCAAGAAATTGCTGCACCAGGTTGGCCAGCCCGAACTGTTGGCAACCGAGCAGGCGAGCCGCGATCATCGTATCGAAAAGCCGTGCTGGAATGAATCCGTGATGTTTGGCCAGCAGCCGCAGATCGTAATCGGCCGCGTGCAGAATCAACTCACGCCCCTCCAATGTTTTCCACAACGGCGCAAGATCGAGGCTGGCCAGCGGATCCACCAGGACATCACGATCCGGAATGCTGATTTGCAGGAGGCAGAGCTTTTCCGGATAGGCGTGCAGACTGTCGGCCTCCGTATCAACCGCAATCCACGGCGCTTCCCGTAATGCGGGCAAAAACATCGTTAATTGCTCGTCGTTCTCGATCACGCCACCGGCATTGAACACAGATTCGCCCAGCGAGTCGAGCGTCATGCTTGGAAATTGTAACTTTAAGGACCCCAACGGGTTACGACTCGAAAACAAGCCTGTTTTTGGGCCAATATTGCCATACTTTTATCAACCCCACCCCTTAATCCCGCCCCGAGCCTGTCAAAGAAAACCGATCCGCCTCGAATCTATAACCGGTCCGAGTGGGCCGAATCCCAAAGTGACCGATGTCACCGGGTGTGTTTGTCCCAGACTACACGCCCGCCTCAAAGGAATCGGGCATCGCGGAATCCTGGGATCTCCCGTCGAATGAAGGAATGAAGCGCGCCATCCGCTGCTGGCCTGGTAAGTCCGAGACAACAGAACGTTTCCTATCGTTCGTTTTCCGTGACGTCGGTACAAATTCAGTCTTCAATCGAACGCAGTCAAACATTCCAACCTATGAGCCTGTTTCCATCGACCCGACGAACGTTTATTTCACGCGGCACCCGTTTACTGGCCGCGAGTGGCCTGGCCTGTTCATCTCACCGTGTATTCGCAAGGAATCACGCCGACGAATTTGCCAATCACCCAAACGAATCCATTCGCCGCGCGCGCACCCTTGCCTTGAGCATCCTCAAGCCAACTCCGAAACAGTTGGAGCACGGCCTCGAACTTCACCGCAGTTCGCTGGTGTTCGATGCCTACGGCTTCAGTCCGCGGTGTGCGATGGACGGTGATCGGCTTCGGCAGGCCATTGAGGCGAACGCCTCGTCCATGGAATTGCAGGACCTGCGGGAGGACATGATGATGACCCGCTGCGTCGAGAGCGACGTAGAGCGGAAGGAATTTGAGCAGGCCTGGGAAGCCGCCGGTGTCACCTGCATTTTTCAGAATGCGGGAGAAGAAGGGCAGGATCCCATGCGCCTGATCAAGCGGCTCGCCCGCTTCACCTACCTGACCGATCATCTTTCCGACTTCATCGTCAAGGCAGCGACACCCGCGGATATTGAGAAAGCGCATGCGGCCGGAAAACGATGCCTGTATCTGACCGGCAATGGCGTGCCGTTGACTCAAGCCTGGGTTTCAGTGCCCGATGAATTGCGGTACGTGCGCATCTTTTTCCAACTGGGAATTCGCATGATGCACATGACCTACAACAGGCGAAATATGATTGGCGATGGCTGTGCCGAGCCGGCGAACGCCGGGCTGAGTGATTTCGGTCGCAGCGTCGTAACGGAATTGAATCGCGTGGGTGTGATTGCGGACACGGCTCATTCGGGATGGCAGACCAGCCTGGAGACCGCGCAAGTTTCCAGCAAACCGATGGTGGCCAGCCACTCGGCTTGCGCCGATTTGCACCGGCACATCCGCGGCAAGCCGGACGCAGTCATCAAGGCCATCGCGGATACGGGTGGCTATGTCGGCATCGCGTGCATTCCGAGTTTTCTCGGCGGGGACGGCGACATTCGCGTGATGCTCAATCATCTTGAGCACATCACGAAAAAGTATGGCTCTGAACACGCGGCCATCGGCACCGACGTCTCCTACACGTCGCGCAATGCCTCGGCCGAAGCAAAAAAGGTGGGCAGTTCTCCCCGAACGCGGACGGCGTTCCGCTCCTTGTGGCCACCCGGATCGCTGGTGCCCAAACCGCAGGCTTCGATGAGCATGTCGTGGACGAATTGGCCGTTGTTCACGGTGGGAATGGTGCTGCGAGGCATGAAGGACGATGCCATCCGCCAGATCATCGGCGGCAACGTCATGCGCGTGGCGAAGGCGGCGCTGGCGAAGTGAGACCGGCTTCGATGCCTCCGCAGACGGATTCGTATGACAAAGGACCGGAGTGCTGAGAAGCATTTCATCGGCGTGGACGTGGCAAGAACGCCACTTCAATCAATCCGAGTAGCAGACGAGGTAACGAGGCTCACTTATCCTTGAAAATACCAACCGGATCAGAGCCTACTTACGGCGGCGGCTACATATTTTTGGTGGCAGAGCCAGCCCTCCGTAATCTACTTCTTTGCGCCGGCCTTCTTCCCCTTCTTCTGCTGTTTGCGCTTTTTCGGGGCCGGCTTTGGCAGCTCAATGCCCAAATCACTCAAGGTTTTTTTGAGCAGGCCACCGACGTAACCGTTGTATCGACCATCCGGTGACCATCCGCCGGCGCTTTGGCTGGTGGGGAAATTGGCAATGACATGCCTGGCGTAGGCGGCCTTCTCGTCCAGGTCGTCCAACGCGTTCAGCGCGACCATCGAGACGAAGACGTTGGCGTCCTTGCTCCACGGCGCAATGTCCACCAGCTTGTCCACGCCGGAGCGCTGTTCCTTCGGATTGCCGTATTTGCCCAGCGCATAGGCGGCGGCGACCTGCACATACGGTGACAGGTCGTTCATTGCGTCGTTCAGTTCATTTTTCGACGCCTTCACCGCTTCGGCGCCGCGATTGAGAATGCCGATCGCGCCCCAATAACGAACCGCGCTGTCGCCGTCCTTCAACAACGCCTTGACGTCATTCAAATCTCCATCACGGCGAGTCGCCAAATCAGCGGCCGCAAAAATCTTGTCGAAGGGGTAACGGCTGTCGTCGTGGCCCATTTCGTAGGGAGTCGTGCCTTGCGAACGGGCATGAATTTCGCCTTCAGGCAGAAAACCGACATCGCGGATTTCTTTCAAGTGAGCGTAGAGCGCGTTACGTAACTCGCGGAGTCTGCCTTGTTGCGCGGAGGAAGTGGCGAGGTTATTGACTGTGTCAGGGTCGGCCCGCAAATCGTAGAGTTCCTCGGCTGGCTTGAGATTCCAGAAGTGTGATTGCGCCTCGTTGCATTTTCCGGCGTCGTAGTCGCGTTTCCAGGCGGCCGTGGAAGGCGTCACGAAATTGTAGGCGACATATTGGCCGTAGATGAAGTGCGGGTTGAAGTTGCGGATGTATTGATACCGTCCATCGGTAACGGTGCGGATGAACTCATGGCGTTCGTCCATGCGGCCGCGGAACCCGAACATGTATTTCGGTTTCGCCGTCTGGTGTTTCCCGGCAAAGGCGTGGCCTTGCATCCATTCGGGTGGCTTGACTCCAGCAAGACTGAGAAGGGTCGGCGCAAAGTCCACGAAGTTGACCATGCGATCACTCTTTCCACCCGCCTGGTATTCCTTCGGGGCGAGGTGTTTCCACTTGTCGGGAAAATAGACAATGACGGGCACGGACAAACCTGAATTGTACGTCCAGCGTTTGCTGCGCGACATACCCGAGCCGTGGTCGCCCCAGTAGAATATAATCGTGTTTTCGGTCAGGCCGGCTTGGTCGAGTTCGGCGAGTTTTTCTCCCGCGATGGTGTCCGCGCGCGTCACGATGTCGTAATACTGCGCCCAGTCGCGACGAGTATCTTCATTGTCCGGGTGATACGCCGGCACGCGCACTTTCTTCGGGTCATGCACCTGGTCATGCGGGCGAACGCGAATTTTGCTTTCGTGGCTGACGGTGGAATTGAAGATGGCGAAGAATGGCTGACCCTCTTTGCGATTCCTGTAGTGCGCCTTGCCCGAAGATTCATTCCAGCCTTTGTCGTCCGTGGAGAGGTTGTAATCCTCCTTGCTGTTGTTGGTGCAGTAGTAACCACGCTCACGCAGGAAGCGGGGATAGAACTTAAACTTTTTTGGGAAAGGCACCATGCTCCGCATGTGTTGGGAACCGGTGGATGGCGGATACATGCCAGAGATAATCGTCGTTCGCGCCGGGGCACAAACGGGCGCGCACGACCAGGCCAGCTTGAAGAGCATTCCCTTCTTTGCCAGCGCATCAACGTTGGGCGTGGTGGCAAAGGTGTCTCCGTAACAACCCATTTCCGGGCCATGATCCTCGCTGGAAATCCAGAGGATGTTCGGAAGTTCGTCACTGGCGGCAAAGAGTCCGTTGGCGGTCGCCAGCATCAACAGGGTAGTCAACATTCGTCGTTTCATAAGCAAATGAGTGGCGGGAAGTATTGCGGGGAATCGCCATTTGTAAATCGTTTCCGCGCTCCGCCCTCGTAGCGAAGGCTTCCAGCCTGTTGAACGGGTGGTCTGGCCAACCGCAGTTGTCGGAAAACTCGGAGAGTTGTTGGTATGTCAACGGTTCCGTGCAGGCGAGACGCCTGCGCTACCGGAGGCGATTGTGAGAATCACTGTTTGACTCCATCCGTGGGCGTGGTAACAGTCCCAGCACGCATGGTCGTCCGAATCGGAAATACATTTTATACAGTGCGCCCCCAGCCGATTGTCGCGGCGATTGCCGCAATTCTGGTTCTGTGGGGACTGCGTACGACGATTTACACCGTGCAGGCGGAATCACAGGGGATTGTTCTCCGGTTTGGAAAATACTTCACCACGGTCAATCCCGGGCTCCGCTTCAAGCTGCCCTTCGGCATCGATCAGGTCATGCTGGTCCCGGTCAAGCGCCAGTTGAAACAGGAATTCGGCTTCGCGACGGCGGGAGCGAGCAATCCCAAGCAGTTCACGAGTGAATCCGAGCAGGAAAACGAGAAAAACATGGTCACCGGCGATCTGAACGTAGCGACCGTCGAATGGGTGATTCAGTATCGCATCGCGGACCCGAAACAGTTTCTCTTCAACGTGATCACGCCGAGCGAAACCCTGCGCGATGCCAGTGAGTCGGTCATGCGCGAGGTCGTGGGAGACCGAACGGTGGATGAAGTCATCACCATCGGCCGACAGGAAATTGAATCCGAAGCCCTCGTCAAGCTGCAGAAGCTCGTCAACAAATACGAGATGGGGCTCAGCATCGACCAGGTGCAGTTGAAGAACGTGAATCCACCGCCACCCGTTCAGCCCTCTTTCAATGAGGTCAACCAGGCGCAGCAGGAGCGGGAGAAAACCATTAACATCGCCAGCGGCGAATATAACAAAATCGTGCCCCGCGCCCGGGGCGAAGCCGAAGGCAAAATCAGCAACTCCGAAGGTTATGCCATCAAGCGCGTCAACGAAGCCGAGGGCGATGCCAACCGATTCAACGCCTTTTTCAAGGAATACCTGAAAGCGCCCGAGGTGACTCGCACTCGAATCTACCTCGAGACCATTGAGGCGGTGATGCCGAAGCTGGGCCGGAAGATCATTCTCGACGATGCCGCCAAGCAGGTGCTCCCGTTACTCCAACTTCAGGAAGGGAGGACCCGATGAAATCCGTCGGCCAACTCATCGCGGCAGGCGTCATTGCCATTGTCGTAATTATTGTCGCCTCCAGCGCGCTTTACACAGTCCAGGAGACCGAGCAGGTCATCATCACCCAATTCGGAAAACCGGTCGGTGAACCCATTACGGACGCGGGCCTCCATTTCAAGACGCCCTTCATTCAGGACGTCAACAGCATCGAAAAACGAATTCTCCCCTGGGACGGTCGGCCCAATGAAATGCCGACCAAGGACAAGACCTATATCGTGGTGGATGCCTTCGGTCGCTGGCGGATCAACGACCCCACTCAGTACTTTTTGCGGCTTCGCGATGAACGCAGTGCCAATTCACGGCTCGACGACATTCTCGGCAGCGAGATCCGCAATGCCATCGCCAAGCACGAATTGATCGAGCTGATTCGCACCACCAAGGATCGGGTGCCGTTGCGCGATGAAACCATCGCCAACACCGCCACCAATATCGGCAACCTTTACCCGATTCGGAAAGGCCGCGACAAGGTCGAGGAGGATATCTTCACCAACGCCGCGCCGAAACTGAGTGGCTTCGGGATCGAACTCCTCGACGTACAGTTCAAGCGAATCAACTACAATGTCAGCGTCCGGGCGAGAATTTACGAGCGGATGATTTCCGAGCGACAGCAAATCGCAGAGCGCTTTCGATCCGAGGGACAGGAACAAGCAGCCAAGATTATCGGCACGAAGGACAAGATTTTGCAGGAAATCGAATCCGAGGCATACCGGAAGATTCAGGAGATTACCGGTGCCGCCGACGCGCAGGCGACAGAGATTTATGCCAGCGCCTACAATCAAAATCCGGAATCCATCGAATTCTACGATTTCCTGAAAACGATGGAGACCTATCAGGATATTTTGACGCAGGATACAACCCTGATTCTCACGACCGACAGCGACTTGTTCAAATATTTCAAGCGCATCACACCTGAGAAGTTGAAGTAACGGGGACAGCGTTCAAGCCGGTTCATCATTCATTGCGAGCCGATCATGTTTGTGAAGGCCGGATATTTTTTGAGAACCGATACGTTCACGTTTTGGTTATCCGGACTTCGACCGAATTCGGCACGGAATTGAGAGTTTGTTAATCTGCCGGCTTGTCAGACACCACCTTCTTGGGCTTACTTGAGCCATGCTCCGTATCCAGTCAATATCCGTGGCGTTCGTACTGTCGGCGTGCGCCTTTGAAAGCCGGGCCGCCGAAATATCGGTTCCCGATGATTTCGCAAAAATCCAGGCGGCCGTGAACGCCGCCAATCCAGGAGATCTCATCGTCGTGCGAGCCGGTGTCTATCGTGAATCGTTGACCCTCAAACCGGGCATCACTTTGCGCAGCTTCGGAAATGATTCGCAAGGCAAGCTCGGTCTTGCCAGAGCCGAAGCGACCCTTATCGAGGGCGGCGGCGCGCCAGCGAAATCCGCGGGAGTGACGATGGCCGAAGGCGCGATTCTGGACGGATTCACGGTCGCCAACTTCGGTCGTTACGACGAGGCCGAATGGAAACGGCACCACGCCACGCGTGGAAACGATCAGCCCTACGAACACATCGGCGCGCCGGGAATCGCGGGCGTGAGCATTATGGGAGTCAATTGCGAGGTACGAAACAACCTTGTACATCATAACGGTTACACCGGCATCGCCATCACCGGCGCGGAGGGAAAGACGTGCTCTCCGCTGATTGTGAGCAATGTGTGCCACCGCAATATGGCCGGGGGCATCGGCTCCATGAACGGTTCCACCGCCACCATTCGCAGCAATATCTGTTTCGAAAACTTCTTCGCCGGTATCGGACACGAAAACGCCAGCCCACTGGTGGAAGGCAATCGATGTTTTCAAAATATTCGAGCCGGCATCGGAATCAGTGAAGGCGCAAGCCCGAAGGTGATATCCAACATATGTTACGAAAACCGTCGGGCGGGCATCGGAATCAGAACTGGCGCAAACACCCGCCCCACCCTGGAACGGAACGATTGTCACGACAACGGCATGGCGGGCATCGGCGTGGATCAAAACGCTCAACCTGTCATCCGGGAGAACCGCTGTTTCCGCAATCGGCTGGCCGGCATCGGGGTGCGGGATCACGCGCTTCCAGTCATCGTCGGCAACGAGAGCTTCGAGAACGGCAACTCCGGTATCGGGCTGATGAGCGGCCGGCAGCTTTTGGTGGCGAGTAATTACTGCCACCACAACAAGACCGCCGGCATTGGTCTCGCGAGCGGTTCAGGAAATTCGGCATCACTGATCGGAAACCGCCTGCTTGAAAACGCCACCGTCGCAGTGGGAATCAATCCCGGTTGGACCGTCGTCCTGGCGGAAAATGAACTGGCGCGAACCGGCGGCATGCCACCCATCGTGATGGTGTTTCCGGGCGCGATGGCGACGTTTACGAACAACACGATTCGTGGGGGTGGAGTTGCCGGCATTCGCGTCGGCGGGGTCATCAAGGTGCTCGGCAATCGGTTCATCGGGACAAATCTCCGCAAGGCCGGTCCGCCCAATTTTGCCGTCTGGGCACTGAAAGGCGCCCGGGTGGAAATGCACGGCAACCAGATCGATTCGTGGCGACATGCTTTGTTCGCGGACGCTGCGGAAGTCGTCGCCACGGGCAATTCGGTCACCAACGCATACGTCGCCGCTTTCAGGATTCGCAGTCCGTCCAAGCCGCCCAGAATCTCGGATAACAAGGTTGCCGGGGCGAATGTGCAGGAGCTTCTGCTCGAGAAATAGCCGAACAGATGATTCGGAATCCAAGTTTGCGCCGGGCCGGTCGAACACCGTATTCTCCGCAGCCATGAAGCATGACCGATGTCGGGATTACGACTTAGCGGCAGGCGCATTCGTGTCGCGGGTTCTCATCATTCTGGCCGTCTGCCTCTCACCGTGGCAATTCGCAGCAGCCAAATCGCCGCCCCAACGTCCTCCCAATGTCGTTCTGGTGATGACGGACGACCAGGGCTATGGCGACCTGCGGTGTCACGGCAATTCGCTCATCAAGACGCCGAACCTCGACCGGTTTCATTCCGACAGCGTGCGTTTTACGGATTTTCACGTGGACCCGACCTGTTCACCCACGCGCGCGGCACTATTGACCGGCCGATACTCGACCCGCGCAGGCGTCTGGCACACGATCATGGGGCGATCCATTCTGTTTGAAGACGAAGTCACCCTGGGGACGCTCTTTAAAAACGCCGGATATCGCACCGGCATTTTTGGCAAATGGCACCTGGGCGACAACTATCCGTCGCGCCCGCAGGATCGTGGCTTCGAGGAGGTGCTCATCCATGGCGGAGGCGGCGTGGGACAGACACCGGATTATTGGGGGAACGACTACTTCGACGACACCTACCTCCACAATGGCCAGTGGAAAAACTTTGAGGGGTACTGCACGAAGGTTTTCTTCGAGAACGCACAGGAATTTATTCGGGCCAATCGCGAAAAACCCTTCTTCTGCTACCTCCCCACCAATGTCCCGCATGGTCCGAACAACGTGGCCGCGAAATACAGTCTCCCCTATCTCAATCAAGGCGCGCCGGATTACATGGCAAAGTTTTACGGGATGATTACGGAGTTCGATGAAAACTTCGGCCGATTAATCGACACGTTGGACGAGTTGAAACTGACCGAGAACACCATCGTGATTTTCATGTCGGACAACGGCACCGCCGGCGGTGTGTGGCTCGGCAACCGGAATGGAAAGAAGACGCCCGCACCCGGCTGGCAGGGATTCAACGCCGGCATGCGCGGCCAGAAGGGATCGCAATACGATGGCGGCCACCGGGTGCCATTCTTCGTGCGCTGGCCGGGCGGTGCCGTCAACGGCGGCCGCGATGTCGGCCAGCTTGCCGGACACATTGACGTGTTACCCACATTGGCGCAGCTCTGTGGATTGCAACCCGCCCTCGGCCGCAAGCTGGACGGCCGCAGCCTTGTTCCATTGTTGCAGGGACGAACCAGTGGCTGGACGCACCGCGCGTTGTTCGCGCATTTTCAGCGCGAGGAAATTCCGCCCAAGTGGGTGCGCAGCGCGGTCATGACCGAGCGATGGCGGCTGATCGACGGAAAGGAACTCTATGACATCAAGTCCGATCCCGGTCAGCAGACCGACATTGCCAAATCGAAACCCGAAGTGGTTGAGCAGTTGAAATTGAATTACGAACAATGGTGGACCAGCCTGGTGCCCAGCCTCGCCAGGAACGGCTGGATCATCGTCGGCACAAAAAACGAAAATCCTTCCGCCATCAACTGTATGGACTGGCATGCGCCGGAGATAAAAGAAGTTCCGTGGAATCAACCTCAGATCGAAAAGGCGCCCCTTGCAAACGGTTACTGGATGATCGATTTCGCGGAAGCGGGTAACTATGAATTCACCCTGCGGCAGCGCCCCACAGTCGCAAACTTTGCCATCGAAGCAAACACCGCCCGAGTCGCCGTCGGAAACCGGGAAATCACCGGGACCATTCCTCCCAATGCCACGTCCGTCACGCTTGCCCTTGAAGTCGAGGCCGGCCGAAAACGTTTTCAGACCTGGTTGAGCAATACGAAAACAGGTAGCAGTCGCGGCGCGTTCTTCGTCGAAATCAAACGACTGGACTAACAAGGAATTTCCCCATGCCAGCCGCAACGAAATCGGTCGCCGTCCTTGGCGCCTCGACGAATCCGGCCAAGTTCGGCAACCAGGCCGTGCGCGCTTTTATTGCAAAGGGCTACACGGTCTATCCCGTCAACCCACGTGAGAGCGAAATTGAACAACTTCCCTGCTTTGCCTGCATTGACGATGTTCCCGAACGGCCGACTGTCATCAGTGTTTACCTTCCTCCAGCGGTTTTGATCGACACGCTCCCCGCCATTGCCGCCCGCGGTTGCGACGAATTGATTCTGAATCCAGGTACGGACACGCCGGAGGTCCTTCATCAGGCCGAATTACTGGGATTGAACGGCATTCAGGCATGCAGTCTGGTGGCGCTGCAAACCGGGCGCCTCTAACGCCCCTGCAGCCAGAATCTTCTTTTTTGGCGCAGTTACGATCGGAACGGTCGGGAAAAAATCAATCCCATCGATCGCATGCCGGATCGACATGAAGTAAATTCATCGGCAAAACGATTTGCCCGTTGAATTATATGGCCTCGTATCAAAGACTGCCGGCCGAATTCGGTGGCGCGCCCGCCGCCGAAAGTGACCATGGACAAATTGCTGCTCATCGACGACGAAGCGGACGTGCAATATTCGTTCGGACGAATTTTTGATTCGCCCGAAATCGAATTGCAGACTGCTGCCAGCGGAGAAGAAGGTCTCAAGGCGATTCCCAAGTTCAAGCCCGATCTGGTCATCATGGACGTGCGCATGGGCGGCATCAGCGGCCTCGAAACCTTGCGCCGAATACGCGAACGCGACGCCAAACTGCCCGTCATCATGATGACCGCGTATGGCACCACACAAACAGCGATCGAAGCGATGAAGCTGGGCGCGTACGATTACCTGCTCAAACCATTCGATGTCCCCAGGCTCAAGGAAATTGTAAGTGGGGCGCTGGACGCCGCCCGCGCGATGAAGCAAGTCGTATCTTACGAACCGCTGCTTGAGTCCGAGGATTACGACCAGGGCATCATTGGCCGCAGCAATGGAATGCAGGACGTATTCAAGTTGATCGGACAATTGGCAACATCCAACGCGACCGCGTTGATCACGGGTGAAAGCGGCACGGGTAAAGAACTTGTGGCTCGTGCCATCTATTCCCACAGCAAGCGAAGCGAGCAACCGTTCATCGCCATCAACTGTGCCGCCATCCCGGAGAATCTGCTGGAGAGCGAACTTTTCGGCCATGAGAAAGGCTCCTTCACGGGTGCCAACACGCAACGAATCGGCAAGTTCGAGCAATGCAATCGCGGCACCATTTTTCTCGATGAGATCGGGGATATGAGCCTGCCGACACAGACGAAGATTCTGCGAGTGTTGCAGGACGGCTCCATCGAGCGAGTCGGCGGCAATGAAAATGTTCGCGTAGATGTTCGAGTGATCGCAGCGACGAACAAGAACCTCGAAGAGGCGGTGTCAAAAAAAGATTTTCGCGAGGACTTGTTCTATCGCCTGAACGTCGTCCGCATCCGCATGCCGGCTCTGCGCGAGCGACGCGATGATATCCGGTTACTTGTGAATTACTTTCTGAAGAAATTTGCGACGCAATTGCAAACCTCACCCAAGTCCATCCAGACCGGAGCGTTGACCCTGCTCGAAAATCACCCATGGCCGGGGAACGTGCGCGAGCTGGAGAATGTGATTCAGCGGGCATTCGTCATCTCCAAAGGCGATGCTCTGTTGGTTAACGACTTGCCGCCGGAGATAACCGGAAACCGCGTGGCAGTTGCCACTGACCGGGGAACCGACGGGGGACCAGACACCGGTGCGGAAGCAATGACGGCGGCGGGAATACCGCAAATCGCCCAGGCCCTCTTCGCCTGGGCTCGGCAAAACCGCGAAATGCAGGTGATTCCAGCCGTTGAGCGCGAATTGATCATCTGCGCGTTGCGCGAAACCAGTGGCAACCAGGTTCAGGCGGCAAAACTACTTGGCATCACCCGTGCAACCCTTCGCAAACGGATCGAAAAATTCGGCATCCAGCAGCAGCTGGGATTCAATTAGCTGCGATGCACCATTAAATCCAAGTCGTTTGAGTGACTCCTTTGTCAATCGCCTAAAAGTTCGTATAATTCCAACTTGGATTGATTTTACGCCTACGGTCATTCGGCACGTAAATCCTTAAGAAGAATCGACCGGATGCCTACATCGTGCTCCAACCAATCTGCCTGATTGGATGCGCTGGTTTTCGAAGAGCACGTGAATTACACCCGCATGTTCCGAAAACCACGCATTTCGAGAAACTATTCGGAGAACCGTGATAAGTGCTTCCGGCTTGACGAAGGCACTCCAAAACTCTAATCCAACGGTTCACCGAATTATTATGAAGTCCACCGAAAACTCCACTGATTCAACCCGCCGAACCTTTCTGAAATCAACAGGATCAACCGCCCTGGCTGGAGCAGCAGCCACGCAACTCTCCTTTCCCAACGTGAGCTTCGGCCGCAAACCGACGGACAAACTCCTCACGGTCGGTCTTATCGGTTGTGGTGGACGAGGCACCGGAGCCGCCGCGCAGGCTCTCCAGGCTGACAGCAATGTCGAGTTGCGCTACATGGCGGACGCCTTTCCCGAGAAAATCGAGAAGAGTTTGGCCACGATTTCCGGACAGGTCGAAAAGCAGAAGATCAAGCTCAAGGAAAAGTTTACGGGCCTCGAAGCCTACAAGAGGGTTCTGGAAAGTGACGCCGATGTCGTGATATTGACCACTCCTCCCGGTTTCCGCCCGGCTCATCTCGTCGAGGCTGTTAAGGCCGGCAAGCATGTCTTCACTGAGAAACCAATGGCGACCGATGGACCCGGAGTGCGTCTGGTACGCGAGGCGGTCGAGATTGCAAAAAAGAAGGAACTGGCAATGGTGGCCGGCTTCTGCTGGCGCTACGATTATCCGCGCAAGGAACTTTTCAAACGTATTCACGCCGGACAGATTGGCGATGTGCGCTCCTGCTACGGCACCTATCTGACGGGCCCCGTCAAGCCAATGCCACCGGCGGATCAGCAACCCGCGGGAATGTCCGACCTCGAATGGATGGTCCGTAACTGGTACAATTTCAATTGGCTCTCGGGCGATGGTCTGGTCGAGCAGGCGGTGCATACCGTTGACTGGATCGGTTGGCTAATGAAGGACGCGCCACCTGCCAGTTGCACAGCCGTTGGAGGCCGGCAGATTCCCTCAGAAGGCGGCAACATCTTCGACCATGTGGAGGTGAATTACGTGTGGGACAACCATACTCGGGGCACGGTGGCGCAACGCCAGATCACCGGTTGCCACAATGAAAACAATTTCTCCGTACTCGGTTCTGAAGGAGAAGCCTGGATCAATTCAGGTCGCGTCTATATCACCGGCAAAAATCCCTGGCGGTATGACGGCCCCAAGAACAATATGTACCAGACGGAGCACAATGAGATGTTCGCTTCCATTCGAGAAGGAGAACCCATCAATAATGGCGACCGCATGATCAACAGCACGCTGATGGCCATTATGGGTCGCACCGCCGGCTACACGGGCAAAGAAATCACCTGGGACATGATGTCCAATTCAAAACTGCAAATTGCCCCGCAAAACCTCGCCAACTGGAAAGACGAAGTGAAGGTCGAGCCCATGGCTCTGCCGGGACGAACCAGATTCATCTAATCCATTTCACATTAATTAAATAAATGAAAACACACCTGCTTTATGGAACAGGGCTTCTGGCCTGCTCTCTCACCTTCGGCTGCAGTAAAAAGGCGGAAGGGCCACCACCGTCACCGGCCTCTATTGTTCAGCCTCAGGAATACACTCCGGTAGCTGCTCCTACCCCGGGACAGTCAGAGGATCAAGCAGACGAACGGGAAACGGCGATGGCCCTCCAGGAAAGTGAAATAAATGCACACGCCGCGATGCTGACGTTCATGGTGCAGGAATACGCCGCGCAAAACAAGCGGGTACCAACTGACCTTCAAGAACTGGTGTCCGCAGCCCTGCTGCCGGCGGTACCTAAGTTGCCACCCGGCTGGACGTTTCAAATTGACGCGAAGAACAAACAGGTTACTGCCGTGCGACAGTAGTATCCGACTGGCTCACCCCTCCCCAAAAAAAAGCCCGGCTGCGTGCCGGGCTTTCTTTTTGAAATCTGGAAAACAGACCTACGGAAGAACGACATTGGTCCGTACAAAAGTCTTGCTCCACTTTAACTGCCAAAGTTTTGCCAATCCAGTCGTGGCAACGTGCCCATCCATGAATGCCACGTTGATTGCTTTTCCATGTCGATCCAAAGCAATGCGACCCATGCCCGTATTTTCACCACGCAACAAATCAGGCGGCACGCGATTGTTTTGGCTCGGCCAGGTATCCACCCAACTTCCATCGGAGAGCGTCGGTTGCGAGTCTGGTTCACCCTCATCTATCGTGCGAAAATGTTGAGCAGGCGTGACATCCCTATTCGCCGTATTGATTCGCGACTGAATATGCCCG
>CALBIE010000348.1 GCA_937893495.1 uncultured Verrucomicrobiales bacterium
TTCGGCATGATGATGTCGGGGATCGTATCCGATGCGCTGGCTGGCTGGCCGGTCTGGATCCGTATCACTGCGACGGCAATCTCGGCTGGCGTTCTGGCCGGAGGCTTTATTCTCATTGCCAACCGTCTCAGGCGATCGTAGATGCGAATTGAAAACGCGTGTGGTGAAGACCTATGAGGAAAAACTCGAATCTAAGCCGCCTACGCCGTTTCACCCTCCCAATAGCGAAAGTCGGGCTAAGCCGATGCGATTAATTCTTCCAACCATCCAGACGCCGAACAGACGCTGGTGACGAACTGCCGCCCCGCCTCTCCGCTCGGAGCGCGGCGGCAATTCGAGCGCGCCGATCACGCTTGACCTTGCGTTTCCGGCGGCAGTCGCTCAGCTTTACGTTCGCCAAACAAATGGACACCCCATTGAATAAGCCGATGAGAAAATTGTTGCTTTTGACTGCGGACATCTTCCTTTTTGCCAGCGTGGTTTGCATTGGGTATTTGCAGTCGCGGCATATTAACGCGGGCTTTTGGACAAACTACGCAGCGGACATCATCGGCCCAATCTGGATGTATTCCGCCTTTAGGCAGATGAAGATTATCAAGCAGCGTCGTCCGAGTCCGGAGATTGCCGCCCTAAGCATTTTCGCCGCGTGTTTTCTGTGGGAGTGGTGCCAGCGATACGATCTGAGTGGCACGCTCCTTGGTATCACACGGGGATCGTTTGATCCTTACGATGTCCTAAGCTATGCGGTGTCTTTGCTTGTCGCGTACGGTGTCGACACGAGCTTTCAACGGACGGCGAACAACCGAGTGGACACGAACCGCCTACCCGCCGAGAGTGGAAAGCAGCGCGATATTTAGAACCTTAATCATGAAGTCGGAGTGGTGGTGCCGGTAAACGGTCGGCCACTCTGAGCGTTCGTGAAGAAACAAGATGACGATGAGAACGATATACCTCCTCCCGTTTTTTCTGATTCTCGCATGCCTGGTTGTGGGATGCGGCCAGGCTTACCAAATGGACTATGGCAAACCAGCAGCGCAGTTTCTTCAGGAGGACGTGGCCAGGAAAGGCAAGGGATGGGTGGGCAAGAAGATCACAGTCAAAGGCACAGTGACCAGGATTGAGGGGGAGGATCCAGAATCGGCATGGATCCACCTGGGGAAGGGGATTCGGTGCAACTTCGGGAAGTTCAAGGCGATGGCCGAAAGCGCCAAAGTGGGCGAAACCGTGTATGTGGATGGGTTTCTTAGGCGTTGCGGAGAGGGTGACGTTTTGATTGAGCCTGCGATGCTGAGGGATTCCAAGGCACCATTTTCACCCGAGTAACCCAAGACGCCGAATCGGGTCACCGGGAGGGATTAACTCCCGGTTCCCACATCCACCTTCGCTCTGCGAGCTTCGGCGCGACTCGCCCGGCATGCGGGTCCGATTGGCCCGAACTCCGAAGTTGGGGGAGCACACCCGCCTCGGGTGTAGCTGGCCGCGCCTCGCGGCCAGCCTATTGCGCGCATGACTAACACGAACGCCCGGCACATTTCAGTGCGACCGAGTTTTCCGCAGGGGCGCGGAAAACAGCGCCCGAGGCGGGCGCGCTCCCCCTTTCTATTCCGGATTTCGGGATTAAACTCCGTGTTGGTCAGGGTAGTGCAGAGTTATCCACTGCTGCTTCATGTCTGGAACCCCTTGCTCCTGCGACCAGCGGTTGGTCAATGCGCAATGCCCAAGGAAGCACATTCGGCCCGGCTGATGGCCAGTCCGGAAAGCTCTCCCGTAGCGCAGGCATCCTGCCTGCACGAACGCGTGGCCTTTCAGTTGAACCACGAATGGATGTGAATAGACGCCAATGAACTCGGGTGAAGCATTCTGGTGACCGTGCGATATTCATGCCTCGATCAAAGATGCGGTGCTGCCGTAATTGTGTGATGGACTGCTTGATTGCAGATGGCAGCCCTCGTGCAGGCAGGATGCCTGCGCTACTTTGCCGGGTTTTCCAACCAGACGACGTTCTTGCTCCCCTGCCCGGCGATCAACAGGTCCATGTCGCCGTCGCGATCCATATCCAGTGCCCTGATATCGTAGGCCATTTGATTGCGCGCCACGATATGGGTTTTGAAGTTTCCCTTCCCGTCGTTCTCAAACCACGCGGCAATCTGGCTGCCATAGGCACACGTCGCGGCATCGATGTCGCCGTCGCCATCCATGTCCACCACCTGCAGGCAATGTGGAAACTCGAGTTCCGAATTGATCTTGTGAATCTGCCAGTCCGGATTCTCGAACCAGATCAAACCAATCCCATGCCCGCGCGAAGCGATGAAATCCATCTTACCGTCCCCGTTCACATCCGCCTGCTGAATGTTGGTCGCGCCCGGATGACGCCCTGGCAATTTGTGCTTCTTGAACGGTTTGGTTGGATCCTTCCCCGCTTCCCACCACGCAAACCATTCGCCTTTGCCGGACTTGTCCTGCGCCCCACCCTTGGCACCCATCGCAATGTCCGCCCGCCCGTCGCCGTTCACGTCGCCGAAACCGAGATAATGACTGAGACCTGGCGCATCCTTGTCGGCAAAGACATGGCGAATCCAGTTTTCCGTTTCGCGCGGCTTCTTCGGCACCTGAAGCCATACGGCGGAATTCGGAAATGCGCCGATGGGTTGGGCGCTGTTCGCGAGCAAATCCATTTTTCCATCGCCATCGACATCGCCCTTGAGCAGGCCGTGAACGCCGTTCACCAGTTCATCAACGACACGCGCCTTCCAAGGGCCTTTCGTTGGATTTTCGGGTCGTTCCAACCACACAATTCGCCCCGGCGAATAGCGCGCGCCAATGAAATCCGAATCCCCGTCGCCATCCACATCGAACGTCTCACCATGAATGAATCCGTTCCCCTTCGTTTCATCGATGATGACTTCCGTCCATTTGGGCGCCACAAACAATCGCGTCTTGCCGCCGCTGTTGCTGATCACGTCCGGCAAGCCGTCGCCGGTATAATCCGCGGCCACCGCCACGTTGACGCGCTCGCCTTCGTGAATGACATGGCGTTTCCATTCGGCAGCCGACAGCCCCATCGTCATCGTCGAGCAAACGGCAGAAATAACAGCAAGAGAAAATTTGTTAAGCATGGCGATAAGATTGTGTGAACTCGTATGCTTTACGCGTATTCGACTCCGGGCGCAATTCAATACGGGCAACACCGCAACTTGTATCTCCGCAACACCTGCCTATCATCGACGAATGCCATATCTCCTGCTGCTTGTTCTGATTGCGATCCTCCCATCGGCAAGCGCCGCATCGACTCCGCCGCTTTTCAAGACGTTGGATTTGAAGATTGGAGAAGAGGCCAAAGTGAAATTGCCCGATGGTTCCCAGGGACGCATCCAGTTGATTTCGGTAAAGGAGTACCGAGGTGATGTATGGGGCGAGATTTATCGGGCCGAAGTCATCGTCGAAGTGGATGGTCAACGGACGACTCTCGTCTCGGGAATGTATAATCTTCCGAAAACGATTGGAAAGATTCAGATCGACTCCCCGATTACCGGAGGCTTGAAGGACAACAGCCATATCAATCATTGGCAGTTGGACAAAGATGCCCGACTCCGAATCTGGCCAAAGGGATCACCCTGGATTCAACCCGACACGTTTGTTTATCCCGTGAAACAAAAATGGTTCGCCAGTCAAACCTCGTTCTCCAACGAACCGGTTGCCCCACGCCCACGGCGGCAGCTTTACTACCATTCCGGATTGGACATTGGCGGAGCCGAAGGGATGACCGAAATTGTCGCCGCCACGGATGCGCTCATCGTCTCGCTTGGGAATCAGGTCTTGCCCGGACACGAGAAGGACACGCCAATCGAAAAGCGTTACGACGTGATTTATCTTCTGGATTCCCGTGGATGGTATTATCGCTACAGCCACCTGCATTCATTCGACCCGTCGCTCAATTTGGGCGCACGAATCAAGATCGGGCGACGCCTCGGTCTGATCGGCAAGGAAGGCGGGAGCGGCGGATGGACCCATCTGCACTTCGAAATCAAGAACCGCCAACCTTCCGGACGTTGGGGCACGGAGGACGGATATGCATTCCTCTGGCAATCGTATCTCCGACAATATCAACCGAAACTTGTCGCCGTCGCCCGCCCCAGCCACGTTGTCTTCGTCAATCAACCCGTGCATTTTGATGCCACCAAGTCCTGGAGCGTCACCGCTGACATCAAATCCTATCAATGGATTTTCCCGGATGGCGCCACCGTAACGGGCCCGACAACCAGCCGGGTCTTTGACAGTCCCGGAACCTATTTCGCGACCTTGCAGGTCAAGGACGGCGACGGGCGAATCGCGTACGATTTCGTTCGAGCGAAGGTGTTTGATCCGAAGAACCGCGACCAGCAACCGCCCCGCCTGCACCTCGCTTATCACCCGACCCTCAATCTCAAATCCGGCACGGAAATAACGTTCAAGGCACGGTCATTCTATTTCACTCATGGCGAAGAGATCTGGGATTTCGGCGATGGCAGTTCGAAAATTCGAACGAAGTCAGACGGCAATGTCGTTCAACTCGCCAAGGACGGTTACGTGTCAGTCCGACATCGATACAAATTACCGGGCGACTATCTCGTGCACGTGAAACGCTTCAACGAGCACGGTCATCTGGCGGAAGATCGGCTCCACCTACGGATTGAGAAGTAGTCCCAGCTCCAATCTATTTTTCCTTCAGCGAATCCATCACGGCATTCGGTGGCATCCAGCCATACGCGCGGCGTTCATCCGGCAGGTAGATGCAGGACACAAAGAAGAGAGTCTCGGAATCGGCCTTGCCCGGCGGCACGTTTATCTGCAACTGGGTATACCCATTTCCCCGCCAGATTTCAAAACCATCAGAGGAGTTTCTGGCCAACAAATGTCCGTTCAATCGCACGTCGAGAACATCCGGATTCCGATACGGCAAACGCAAGCGAAACCCGATGCCGTGTTTGACCGACCCGGAGTCACCATCCCGGGATGATGCCTTGTCGATTGCCAGCTTGATCTCCGGACCGGCCTTGATGAATTTCCCGATCGATTCGGCAACCACCGTGTTGAGTGAATTCAAGTTGGTCAGAAGATTGGCGGGCTCCGAATCCAGCAACGCGGCGGCTTTTGCACCAATTGCCACAACGTAGGTGTCCCTTCCGTCAGTCTGCGGATACAAAACGGCCTGCGTAAACTCCGGCTGCCGTCCCCAAAGCTCGATCCGGCTTCGGCGTCGTTCGGCCGCGTTCCGCCCCCAGGCGGTGACGTAATGTCCAATGAACGAACGCACTCGATCGACGGGATATCCGATGCGGTTTTCACTCAACCATTTGCTGTTGCCGATATTCAGCATCCCCTGCACGCGGGCCAGACCGCTTGCCTCCCAGCCAACTTCCAAGGCCGACACCATGGTGTGGTATCTGGCATAGGCATATTGCGCGGTGTAGAAATTCGGACGGCCGCGCCAGGTAAACTGATAAAGCGGCTGCATCGCCGGCCCCCAATAGGCCCTCTGCGCATCGGCCTCATATCGATCTGATGGGTAGCCTGCCTGTTCGCCGGCAGCAATCATCGCCTCGGTCACCCGCCAGTCCCACGGCCGCAAGGCGTAGTTCGAATAGGCGGACCCGGTCACCTCAAACATCGTCTGGCCCTGGTAACGGGTTCGGTCTCCCAGTTGATCCACCCGGTATTCCTGCAAACCCGTGCCGTGCAAATCGACATGAACTTCCGGCTGAAACTTGTCCACGACATCGAGAAAGGCCTGCACTTCTGGAACACTGTCCCCCGCCTTGTAGGTCATTGTTTTGAAATCCCAGTTTTGTGGACCGCCTCCCGTGTAGGGATCAATGCCTGTTGAATTGCCAAAACGGTCAGTTTCGAAAAACGCATACGGATTGTTGATCGGCATCAGCAGGACGATCTGCCTCTCCCGGGTCTTCCGCGCCTCCGGTTCATCACTCAACAGCCATTCCGCAACCCGCATCGCCGTGGTGGGACCCGTGCGCTCCGGACCGCCATGCAGTGCGGTGATCAGCGCCACCTGCTTGTTTCGATCCGCCACCTCAGGATCAGTAATCTTCAACAACTGGATGGGCACCCCTTCCCGTGATTTCTTGACCGTCGAGACGTTCAGAATTCCGGGATGCTTCCCAGCCCAGTATTTCAGCGTGGCATCAAACTCCGGACGGATCAATCGATGCACCCGGTTGGTCCACGGACGGGCCATGCGTTCGAGCGCGCCATCGATTGAGGTATTCTCGGTTTGGGCAAAACAGGCCGACAATTCAAATCCTGTCCATGCAGCCACCATCCAAATCAATTTACAACGTTTCATAATTTATCTGTTGAAAGAACCAGGGCGAGCTTAGGCCCGGAATCAAAAAGTCCAAGATGGGAAAGTTGATGATTGCAGGAACGGGTAATCGGAAATGCTCTCCACAATCGATCACCAACAAAAATTCATCCAATGTTCCCGCGAATACGGCTCGCCATTTACTCCACCAAATCACCGATTAGCATGATCGATCCAACATACCAATTGATGCCCTCGTATTTTTTTGGATTCTTCAATAGATCATGCCGATTTCTTTCAAACAGAATTTTGGCTTTGTCGGGTGCTTCGGCGCTAATCGTCAGTCTAACGCCTTGCGTTTCATCAGTTCCGCTGGACGTCACGGTGAATTTGCTTAACCGATGATACGTGCAGTAACCATCGATGCGACGAACCGTTTTATCCTTGCCCTCGCCCACCTTGACCTGCACCTGTCCACAGTCTGGTCCAACGAGATCATACATCGACGCCGTCGTGCCCTTGAATCGGAACGAAAGCGTTGCGCCCGGGTCATCGCTGTGCCACAGCACCGGCAAACGATTCGAAAAGCGTTTCGCCAGCGGATCCTTCGCGGGATCCATCCGCGTCCACTTGCCCGACAACATGTCCGCGCGAATCGGCACCAGTTTCGCGTTCTCCCAGTTATCCGCATCCAACGGTTTTGGGATTCGATGCGGTCCGGGTTTACCGACGTTCCCGACGACCTTCATCGAGCGAACGATCGCATCGAGATAAAGTTGATGCCCCGTTTCGACCAGTGGATGCACGCCATCGCTGGAGAACACCATGGGTTTGGTGGTGGCGGGATTGTCTTTCGGTTTTTCTCCTTTGAAAACCAATCTACCACCCGCGACCATTCGCGCCACTTCCAGGCCCAGATGAATCGTGGGAATGCCGTAGTGACCCGCGACGTGTTCCATCGCCGTGGCCGACCGCTGGTATCGACCGGCCAGCGCATCCTCCAGCACCGGGAGGCTGATGGTGTAAACGAAGCAGATGTCCGTCGCCGGATCGGCACGCCAGGTCTGCCGGACAATTCCCTCCATCGCCTTGATGATTCGGTCCGGCGCGGCGCCGCCATCGTTGACGGCGAATTCCACGAACAGCAGATCCGGCTGGTGCCGCAAAGTGTCCTGCTGCAATCGAAACACGCCCAGGTCTGAGCCCGTCCCACCGATGGCCGCATTGATTTCCGAGACTTTGACTTTCGGATACTGCTCCTGAAACCATTTCATGGACTTCACCCGCCAACCCGGCGCGGCCGTGATGCTGCCACCCAGATACCCGATGCGGACTTCGCGATCCTGCCGCAGTTTCTGCAACACATTGGGCAATCCGTTGCGTGCCTGACACTCGACGGCATCGCGCAGAGGGTAGTCAGCCGCATGGATAGCCAATTGGGGCGACAAGATCAGCGCGAGGACAATTCGAAGGATGGTAGGTTGAATTCGCTTTTTCATTTTCTAAAAACTGTCGGTTCAATTATTCCGTCACGATCCAGCGGCCTGCTCGGGAGTAAGGCTACGGCATTGCTTGCCCATAAATTGACGTCTGTCCAATCTATGTTCGCAGAAATATCCAATTGCACTGGAGCCTCACCCAATTCAACCAATAGCCGGTTAAGCGCTTGAAGAAGAACCCTTAGCTCTTCTTCGCGCATCCGACTCGGATAAAACCCAAGGTGAGCTCCATCAGGTCTGAGGACAGTTGTTACGTAGCGAGTGAGTGTCCCTGTGCCGCGACCACACCAATGGAGCGGTATGCCGACGCCCAATCCATGTTCGGTCGGATACAGACTCTCCCAACGGGCAAAAACTTTGTTCCAAATTTCTGGAGCGAGGTTCACATATTGCCATCCTCCCTTCAAAACGCGGGGTGCACCATGATGACAATTGAGCGTTCCACCCTGTTCAAGCGTGTATGCGTACAGCACTCGATATCCTGCTTCCCCACGAATAAATGGCAGTTCCCAATCGGGATTATCATGGGCTGGAATCAGCATTCCCATCCGCACATGATTGCCATGATTTGTGCAGCTAATGATAAATGAGCGTATGCGATCCTCTTTCAGTGATTTACCCCACAGTCCAATCAATGCGAGCGCGACCAGCAGCACGATTCCACGGATACCCCAGACAACACATTTTGATTGAGGATTCATCGTGCAGTCTAGCCATTCTATAAATCGATTCGCCGTCCTTCCACAACCAACTGCCGTCAAAAACCATTGCAGGGCCAAGAGAGCAGTTCTGATCAAATTGCAAGAATCTCAAAACCGTTTCCAAAACCCGACGGTCACATGCGGAACAAGCTTTCCCGCCACACTACTCAATCCTTCACTCATTAGCATCAATTGGCATTCATCAACGGTCGCTGGATTGTCATCTTCCAGATTGGTCGCCATTTTCCAGCTTTAACAACTGTTCGGCAAACAATCGTCCCGCCTCCAGAGTTCCAGCCGCATCAAAATGCACGCGATTGGCGATGGTGCACTTTGACGTGTCCACGTAAGCCACCAACGGATCTCCCGCAGCCACTGATTTCTGTGCCGCAACGATGCGCGGCATGAACTTGTTCTGCCCTTCGAGGAATCGCGTGTTGACGGCGAGCAACGACTTGAGGTTCGGCGCACCCAGGTCTTTACGGAGGGCGGCCAGCATATCGCGCAACGCCTTCTCGTAATGCTCAACGTCGTTCTGATTCGCGTCGCTTTCACCCTGCACCCAGGTGAATGCGCGCAATCGAAATTCAATGCCCTTTTTCTTCGCTGCCTCAATCGCGCTTTTCACTTCCGACACGAGGGCCCGATAACAGGAGCCATTATCTCCATCACTTCCGGGATCCCAATCCCGTCGAATGCCCGTGCCGCTGAAAGCCGCCTTGAGCACCGCCTGCTTGCGGCCCTTATCTTTGGCAAGAGCCCGCGCCATGCCCATCTCGGGACCAAATCCGCCTTCCGGTTGACCAAAGTTTCCGTATTGCCGATCCTTGCGCGGCTTGATCGGGTGCCCGAGCGGTTGTGCCTGCAGGTGCATCCACTTGTCCCCACTGATTGAATCGTGTTTATCCGGCGGTGGATCGCCGCATCGCCACCAGAACAGAATTTGCCGATCAATGAGGTCCTCGGGCAGTCCGGAAGGTTTGGCGTCATAGCCGACGGCATTGGACTGCCCGGCCACGATCAACAGATCCCGGACTTCCGCCGCGTCAATCGGGAGAATTGAAAACAGGCAGAGCACCAACCGGAACCATGCAGCTGGCGCGCGGACTTCAGTCCGCGGAAACATGGTTGAGCGAATCGACTCCCGCAGATTTCGGTGAGTGGTCCTGGTCCTGAAACACGAAATGGTGTGGAGTGCCGGCGACGTGGAAAAGCACGTGGACTCGCGTGGAATTTGGACACTTCCGCGGACTGAAGTCCGCGCTCCTGCCACTGCAATTGCATGTTTCCGGCTCAAACAGCCGAGCAGAGAATTCTTCATGGGTTCCGATATGCCGAATGTTGCGCCTACTGACGAGCGAAAATGTGACAAGGCGTTCCAATGCCAATTGCAATACTGTAGCAGCCGACGTGAGGAGGCTCTGATCTTCGTAAAGTTTGAGCCTCGTCACCTCGGCTGCCACGGAGTTTTGAAATCGCCCGTCCAAGCTGGACTTCGCGCTTCAGCGTGCTGATCGAGGCGAAAACACACTGAAGGGGGAACTCCAACGAATGGCCACATTCGATCATTATTTCCGCCCCCCGGCGCGCGGCCTTCAGGCCGCAGAGGCTCACGCCAATCAGAGGCGGCGTAAATTATTCGAAAGCGATTCGTCGTTGCCACGCTGCTGCGGCATGAATGCCGCGCTCCGGAGAAAACGATCATCCCGCTCAAATCTCGCATTCCGTTGAGTATTTCGCTATCCCCGTCGTCTGGTTTGTTGAGCGGATGAAAAACGTGCGGATAATTTTTTTTCTGACGGTGGTTATGGTGGCCGGACAATTTTGTCTGTCCGCTGCGGGAATGCTCGGCGATCAGAAATATATTTTTGACCGAGCCAGGAGTCACTGGGCATTCCAGCCCATCAAGCAACCGAGAATTCCGCCCACAACCAAGCGCGATTGGCTTCGCAATGACCTGGACACCTTCATTCTCCAGGAGATCGAATCACAAGGCCTCAGACCCGCACCCGAAGCGGAACCCGCCACGCTCGTCCGACGGCTTTACTTCGATCTCATCGGCCTTCCGCCAACCTACGATCAGGTTCAAGCATGGACTAACAATTGGTCAGATAAAAAGTATAGCGAACTCGTCGAGCATTTGCTGGCGTCGAAACACTACGGTGAGCGCTGGGGTCGTCATTGGCTCGATGTCGCGCGCTACGCCGATACCAAGGGCCACATGGCGGGTGGTGAGGAAACCCGATTCCCTTTCGCCTACACCTATCGTGATTGGGTGGTGAACGCGCTCAACGATGATCTTCCCTACGATGAATTCATTCGCCGCCAACTCGCCGCCGATACGCTGCTCGAGCAGAAAAAGGCGACCACCAGTGACCTTGCCGCTTTGGGCTTCGTGACGGTCGGTTCCCGCTTCTCGGGCAAGGATGACCTGATGTTGGATGATCGCATTGACGTGGTGACCCGCGGTTTCCTTGGGCTGACCGTTTCCTGCGCCCGCTGTCACGATCACAAGTTTGATCCCATTCCAACCGCCGATTACTATTCGCTTTATGGAGTGTTCGATAATTCCGAGGAACCCAAAGAGCTTCCGCGCCTCCTCGCGCCAACTGAACTCAGCCCCGAGCAACGCGGCTTTGAGAAGAAACTTGCGACGATGAAGGGCGCAGTCGATGCCTTTATTTCCTCTAAGTATCTTAACTTGCGTAAGGCCGGGATGATCTCCCGCTACCTTCAATTCGCGATTGATTTTGAGGGCGCTACCGCCAGCCAAATCGTCTCCGAAGCCGGCAAGCGAAAAGTGTATCACCGGGTCGCCACCCGTTGGCAAATGGGTCTGAAGGCCAGTGCCCGCGCGAAACTCCCGGTCTTCATCCCCTGGCACGCTTCGGCCAGCCTGTTCAAGCAGGGTAAGATTGCGGAGGCACAAGCGGCGCTTCGCAAATCAATCGAATCAAACGAACCCGCACCCAATCAATTGGTCGTGGAGGCGCTCGGAAAATCGTTTCCAAAAACACTCACCGAACTCTGCGACATCTATGGCCACGTCCTCGCCGAGTCTGACTCCGAGCAACCCCACGCCGACAAAGCACGCGAGGAACTGCGGCAGATTCTCAATCATCCCGCTGGTCCCACCGGTTTTCCCATTGAGCAGATGCCCGGTCACTGGGATCGCGCCACGCGCGACGAACATCGCAAGATGGTCGCCAGAGTGGACAAGTTTGTTGTCGATTCGATGCACTCACCACCACGCGCCATGGCCCTGCGCGATCGCGATAAAATGCGGGTGTCCTATGTCTATCATCGTGGCGAACGCGGCCGGCGCGGCGATCAGGTCCCTCGACAATTTCTCGCCATTCTCGATGGGGACAATCGAAAACCGTTCAGTTCCGGCAGCGGCCGACTCGACCTCGCCGAAAAAATCGCCTCGGCAGACAATCCGTTGACTGCCCGAGTGATGGTCAACCGTCTCTGGATGCACCACTTCGGTCAACCGCTGGTCAGCACGCCCAGCGATTTTGGCTTGCAGACTCCCAAACCTGATCACGCTGATCTGCTGGATTGGCTGTCGCGGGAGTTCATCAAGAATGAGTGGTCATTGAAAGCCCTGCACCGGATCATGGTCACCTCTGCCGCTTACCGTCAATCCAGCACCGCCGATGCGGGCAGTCGGCAGAGGGATCCCGCCAATCGCTATTGGGCTCGCGCCGAACGGCAGCGACTCGACTACGAAACGACTCGCGACTCGATGCTGACAGTCGGCGGCGAACTCGATCGGGCGATGGGTGGCCGACCGCAGCCGCTGGAAGGCAAGAACCCCACCCGCCGCCGGGCCATCTACGGGTTTATCGATCGGTTTGATGTCCCGTCAATGTTGCGGACATTCGATTTCGCCGACCCCAACCTGCATGCTTCGGAACGACCCGAAACCACCGTGCCGCAACAGGCTTTGTTTTTCCTGAACAGCACGTTTGCCGATGCGCGTGCGGCGGCGATTGTGAAGAAGACTGAAAACATGGAACCCGCAGCCCGCACTCGCGCTTTGTACCAGACGATTCTCAGCCGGAATCCGACCACCGACGAGTTGGCAGCGGCAAATTCATTTGCTCGAAGTTACCAGCAGGAGGGCTGGCAGAACCTCGCCCAGGCATTACTCGCATCCAACGAATTTTCATTTATCGATTAAACGATGACTTTTTATCAACCACGGATGAACGCCAATCGACACGAATCACGAATTGCCAGGCGCGATGTGTGGTTGGCGGAGGAAAGCGCGTCCATCGTTCATCCTTCCCATGAACTGGACGGAGCGCGGGTCTGCGACCCGCAGCAACTTCGCCAGACATATCGTGGACAA
>CALBIE010000349.1 GCA_937893495.1 uncultured Verrucomicrobiales bacterium
ACGCGCCAATGCCTGCCCGACGGTCACAATTCCTTGGCGGTTCTTAAACGAACCTTCAATATTTGTGGGTAACGGACAGCCTTGGGGAGAGGGCGGGGTGAGGGGAAACGAAGCTGGCGGATTTGAACATGGCGCCCGTGTTCCAGACCGAGTTGAAACATTGAGATAAAGAAAAGAGATTTATGATTAGAAAATTGATTCCCACCCTTCTCGTGGCGACGACAATGTTGTTCGCCTCTGCCGCGTCCGCCGCGCAAAAACCGAACGTCATCATTGTCGTCACTGATGATCAGGGCTACGGCGACTTGTCGTGTCACGGCAACCCCGTTCTCGAGACGCCCAACATCGATAAACTGCACGGTGAGTCGGTGCGCTTGACGGATTATCACGTCGCGCCGACTTGTTCGCCAACGCGGGCGGCATTGATTACCGGGCATTGGACCAATCGCACCGGTGTCTGGCACACGATCATGGGCCGCTCGATGCTGCGAGCAAATGAGGTGACCATTGGACAGATTTTCAAGGATGGCGGTTATGCGACAGCGATGATCGGCAAATGGCATCTCGGCGACAACTATCCGTATCGACCGGAGGATAGAGGCTTCACCTGGGTGTATCGCCACGGTGGCGGGGGAGTGGGCCAGACGCCGGATTACTGGGACAACGCCTATTTCGATGGATCATACTGGTTTAACGGAAAGCCGGTTCCCGCCAGGGGATTCTGCACGGATGTGTTCTTTGGCCAGGCGATGAAGTTCATGGAGCAGCAGCGCAAGGCGAAGAAGCCTTTCCTGGTTTACCTCTGCAGCAATGCGCCGCATGGCCCGATGCATTCGCCGCCGCAAAACAGTGCGCCCTACAAATCGCTCGGCGTCAACGTCGCCAACTTTTTTGGCATGATTGCCAACATCGATGAAAACGTGGGTAAACTGCGTAACTATCTGAAAGGATCTGGCTTGGATGAAAATACAATTCTCATATTCACGACGGACAACGGTTCGTCGAGCGGGTCCAAAGTCTTCAACGACGGGATGCGTGGCGCCAAGGGCAGCGAATACGAGGGCGGGCATCGGGTTCCATTGTTTATCAAATGGCCCAAGGGCGATCTGGGTGGCGGGCGTGATGTGAAAACAATCACCTCGTATGTCGATGTCGTGCCGACGTTGATTGATTTGTGCGAGGTGCCGGCTCCGAAGGGCGTGAAGTTTGACGGGGTGAGTCTCAAGCCGCTGCTTTACGGGACGGCGAAGAATTGGCCCGATCGTATTTTGGTGACTGATTCGCAACGCGTGCGCGATCCGATCAAGTGGCGCAAGAGCGCGGTGATGACCAGCCAGTGGCGCTACAACAACGGGAAGGAACTCTATGACATCAAGGCGGATCCGGGTCAACGTTACAACGTCGCCGACAAGAATCCCAAGGTCGTGAGTCGTCTCCGCGGCTTCTATGAGGACTGGTGGACGGAATTGGAACCCTCGTTTAAACTCACCACTGAGATTTATCTGGGTCACCCCAAGGCGAACCCGGTGCGGATGACCTGCCACGATTGGATCAGCGATGGCACCACCCCGTGGAATCAGCAGCACATCCGTTCGCTCGTCACGAACAAAAGCGCGACCGGGTTTTGGGCCGTGAAAGTGATTACCTCCGGTGAATACGAAGTGGAACTGCGTCGCTGGCCGAAGACGTTGGATAAACCGATCGCGGCGGCAATTCCCGCGGGAGCGGAAGTGCCCGGAACGCAGGCGTATCGCGCACGACCGGGCAAGGCGTTTCCTGCGGTGAAGGCACATTTGAAGATTGGTGGCGCAGAGCAGACCGTTGCGGTTCCGGAAGGCGCGACAAACGTGAAACTCAAGGTCAACCTCAAGCCCGGCAACGACGAGTTATGGGGAAAGTTCAGCGACGCAAAAGGCAACGAATGCGGCGCGTATTACGCGTATGTGACGAAATTGTGATTTCAAACGACGTGATGGATTGAGATGCGATGAATAATGACACGCGTCCGGAAACTGTAGGCCGGGTGCCCTCACCCGGCGAACCCGCGCGGAAACCACCCCGGCGTTTGCGAAGATTGACCCGCACCTGGCCGGATAGGACCGGCGTTTGTTCGTATCTCCTCACACTCTGCGTTAAATCGCGAAGGAAGGTTTTGGCGGAAACCGCTTTCTTCGATCGACTTGTGGATTTCCTCGCGGACAGCTCTATCCGCTACGGCTGGTTTCCCAAACGAATGGTGGTCATGCCTGACCATTTGCATCTGATTGCGCACGATTCCATCAATGCCGGCACGCTGGGAAAGTGGGTCAAGGCGATGAAGGCTGTTTCAGCAGGTGTGCGCGAGGGTGATATCGGCGAGGGTGAATCCCTGCGGATTCCGAGAAGTTGGCTTTGGCAGGATGGGTTTCACGATCACAGGTTTCGAAGCAGCGAAAGCGAATCGCGGAAGTGGGAGTGTATCTGCATGAATCCAGTTCGTGCGGGATTGGTTGAACGACCGGAACAATGGCCGTTTGGTGGGGAGTTTGTGTACGAAGCGAATGGGAAGGCGCGGTTTGTGCCGGGGATGCCACCATTGCTTGAACGCGTGGTTCTGATTCCGGATGACCGCGCGCCGGGTGAGGGCACCCGGCCTACGGTGAAGCGGGCGTCTTGATTTACGGTAAATTGTGAAAACTTTGTGGGTGGGCTTTGGTGGCAGGTCGAAGGGTGCGATGAGAACAATGCATGCGCAAACATTGTAGGCCGGGTGCCCTCCCCCGGCGAACCCGCGCAGAAACGAGCGTCGTAACTGAACAAGTAAATGAAAATGCTGATGAATCATTCTCGAACAATATTGTGGTCAATGTTTGCCTGCATCGGAGTGTGTTGCGGCCTCGCCAAAGCCGAAACGTTCGAGGCCATGTATCCAAACGTCGTCCTGATTTACACGGACGATCAGGGTTATGGCGACGTCAGTGCATTGAATCCCGAGGCGAAGTTCAAGACGCCGAACATTGACCGGTTGGTTCACGAGGGAATGACGTTCACGGATGGGCACTGCAGCGACACGGTCTGTACGCCGTCGCGTTATGGATTGTTGACGGGGCGATACAGTTGGCGGACCCGGCTGAAGAGCGGCGTGTTTGGCGCTGAGGGCGAGTGCCTGATCGAGGATGGCCGGATGACTCTGGCGTCGTTGTTTCGCGATCACGGATACCGCACGGCGATGGTTGGCAAATGGCATCTCGGCATGGTGTTCGACGGCAAGGTGGGAGATCGTGATTGGAGCAGGCCGTTTACGGACGGGCCGATTGAGAAGGGATTCGATTACTTCTTTGGAATTCCGGCCTCGATGAATTATGGAGTGCTGACGTATCTCGAAGCCGATCGCCTGCTCAAGCCGGCGGATTTGTGGACGGCGAAGAAGCCGGGCAAGGTCGTGCACGACAGGGCGTCGTATCGCATCATGCCGCCTTACGAAAAGGAACCACTGCAAAAGGGGCAACCTCTGGAGGTCGCAGGTGATTTCGTGGATGAAAAAGTGCTGGAGGTGTTTACGACGAAAGCCATCGAATGGATCGAAGCGGGAACCCGAGTGGCCGGACGAAAGAAACCGTTCTTCGTTTACCTTCCGTTGACTTCCCCGCACAAGCCGGTGTGTCCGCAGCAGCGGTTTGAAGGTAAAAGCCAGGCCGGCGCGTACGGTGATTTCATGGTGGAGACAGACCATTGGGTGGGCGAAATCCTGAAGGCGTTGAAGCGACTGGGCGTGGATCGGGAAACCATGATTGTCTTCACCAGCGACAACGGGCCTGAGAACACCTACGCCGCGCGCAAGGAAATGTATCAGCATTCGTCGGCGGGAATCTATCGCGGAGGCAAACGCGATTTGTACGAGGGCGGGCATCGGGTGCCGTTCATCATACGCTGGCCGGAGATGGTCAAGGCGGGCACACGTTGGAACGGACCCGTGTGTCAGACTGATTTGCTGGCGACGTTTGGCGAAATGATGGGAATCGGCCTGCCGCCCAATGCGGGTGAGGACAGCGAGAGTTTCTGGAATGTCTTGCAGGGTAAACCCGAAAAGCAAGGTGCGCGTGCTCCCTTGGTGCATCACTCGGCCTCCGGCCATTTCGCAATTCGAGACGGCGACTGGAAATTGAACATGGGGCGGGGCAGTCAGGGGAACAAAGCGGCGAAGAATGGCGAATCGCCGGTCGAACTCTACAACCTGAAAGCCGATCCCTCCGAGACCGCCGAGGTTGGAGATCAGCACGTGCAGATCGTGCAACGGTTGCAGTCGCGGCTGACTGATTTGATTCGCCACGGCCGAAGCACTGTGGGACCGAAGCAGACGAACGATAGGGAGTGGTGGTCGCAATTGACGTGGATGCCGGCACCCGAAGGTACTCCCGTGCCAAAGAAGAAGCGGCGTGGGAAGAGGAAGTAAGGGGAGCGCACGCGGCTCGCGTGCAGTCTCGGGCGGCTCGCCCGAGACAGTTGGGCATACGAATGCCTGTGTCGGTTCTCAAGTTCAATCGGCCGATGCGCGCCCAAAAACATTCCGGCTCGCGCGGAGGATCGGAGAGTAGGCGGACTGTTCTTCCCTGCCATCCGCAGTATCCCAAGCCTTTGGAGTGCTCCGGCTCGCCGGAGCTTTGGATACCGGCCATAACCATATTTGTCAGCGGGTACAAGGAGGTTGTTCGCTGCAATCGCAAGGCATCCAAAGCGGCATCGAGCTGCCGCACTCCAAGATGCCCGTATCGTTCCGAAGCCCTTGATTTCGCCGAATGCCACCCTGGGAGCCTGCCGCAATTCACTTTGTCCTGTTCGCTATGTCAGGATAGGTTTGTCCAGAGCCCGAACACAGGCGCATGATCAATTCCTCAGCAAAAAGCTGTTGCACACCGGGTCGCGATTCAAAATCGATTCCGACAGACGTTGGTCCGACTCCAATTGTGAGAGGAGACATTTCTTCCGATCCCGGCAACTTGGTTCGAGTCCCCGGTGGTCGATTCTGGATGGGCGCGGACGGTCCGGAGACCTGGATGGCGGATGGTGAAGGGCCGGTGCGGGAGGTGGAGGTGAATCCGTTTTCGATTGGGCGGACGACGGTGACGAATGCGCAATTTGCCCGGTTTGTCGATGCGACCGGTTACCAGACCGAGGCGGAACGGTTCGGCAATTCGTTCGTGTTTCACCTTCACCTGCCGAAGAAACGGCGCGAGCGCCTGAAAAAGACCCGCGCGGTGCAGGGGCTCGGCTGGTGGCTGGCGGTGTCGGGTGCGTGCTGGCGCCAACCGGAGGGCGCGGGATCTTCCATTGACCGGCGCAGGGAGCATCCCGTCGTGCACATATCGTGGAATGACACCTCCGCCTATTGCCGATGGATCGGAGGACGACTGCCGACTGAGGCGGAATGGGAATTGGCCGGGCGAGGCGGCTTGGAGCGAAGCGTCTATCCCTGGGGCGACGAATTCAAGGTGAACGGGAAATTTCGCGCGAACATTTTTCAGGGCCGATTTCCCGAGGTGGACACGGGCGAGGACGGATTCAAAGGGACTTGCCCGGCGGAACACTTCGAGCCGAACGGGTTGGGATTGTTCAACTGCGTCGGCAATGTGTGGGAATGGTGCGCCGATTGGTTCAGTCCGGATTATCATGTTCGCAATCCGGATGAGCGAGTGAATCCGAAAGGACCGCCGACCGGCGAAAGGCGGGTTCAGAAGGGCGGCTCATTTCTCTGTCACGATTCCTATTGCAACCGCTACCGGATTTCCGCCCGCATCGGCAATACGCCGGACAGTTCGGGAAGCAACGTTGGCTTTCGCTGTGTGCGGGATTAACTGAAGGGAATAGATGGTTGCGGAGGCAAGAGACCTGCCATTACCCTCGGGTCGATTCTTCAACATTATGAAAGCGTTTTCTGCCGTCATCATCGCCTTCGGTATTTTACTTTTTGCCGCCTCGCCCGCCCGAGCCGCGAAGAGCGAACGTCCGAATGTCATCATCATCATGTCCGACGACCAGGGCGGATGGGACTACGGATTCATGGGCAACAAGGTCATTCACACGCCCAATCTTGATGCGATGGTGTCTCGTGGTGCCTTGATGACGCGGTTTTATGTCAGCCCGGTCTGCACGCCTACCCGCGCCAACCTGATGACCGGGCGATACAATTATCGGACGCGGGCGATTGATACCTATATCGGTCGTGCGATGATGGAACCTGATGAAGTGACCATCGCTGAAGTGATGGGGGCGTCCGGTTATGCGACCGGCATTTTTGGCAAATGGCATCTCGGAGACAGTTATCCCATGCGTCCGCAGGATCAGGGGTTCGATGAAGTGCTGGTCATTCGTGGCGGTGGCATTGGCCAGCCGTCCGATCCTCCCGGTGGCGAAGGCAAATATACCGATCCGATTCTCTTTCATAATGGAGAGCAGGTTCAGATGAAGGGATACTGCACGGATATCTACTTCAAAGCCGCGATGGACTTCATCGGGAAGAATCACCAGAAAGGGAAGCCAACCTTCATGTATATTCCCACGAATCCTCCCCACGGTCCGTATGACGATGTGCCGGAGGAATTGCGCAAGAAATATGCCGCGCTCGACGTCGGCGGTACGCTGGCCAATCCGATGGCGGCAAAGCGGAATCCCAAGGTACGCGATCAGACGGAACGGGTCTGCGCAATGATAGAAAACATCGATCAAAATGTTGGCCGGTTATTTGAGCATTTGAAAAAAATCGGAGCGTATGAAAACACGCTCGTGTTCTTTCTGAACGACAACGGGCCGAACGGGCAACGATTCGTCGGACCGCATCGCGGCAGCAAGGGACAAATCGCGGAGGGCGGCATCCGATCACCGCTCATCGCGCATTGGCCGGGGAAGATTCCGGCGGGACTGAAATCATCCGCCATCGCCGCGCATTACGACGTGTTTCCGACCGTGCTGGAAGCCGCCCGCGTGAAGAAACCGGATGACCTCCGCCTTGACGGCATCAGCATTCTCGGCCCGTTGACGTCGAAAGTAAAATGGGCGGACCGCTCCATCTTCCTGCAATGGCATCGCGGTGACCATCCGGTGCCGTATCGGAACGGGGCCGTCATCACGACCCGTTACAAGTTGTCATGGCCGAATTATGGCGGCGAATTCGCGCCGAAGAAGCACGGGCCGGAATTGTATGACCTCGTCAGCGATCCGGGGGAGAAGAACAATCTCGTCGAAACGAAGCCGGACATCTACCGGCAACTCAAGCGTCGGTACGACGTGTGGTTTGCCGACGTCAGCGCGACGCGACCGGATAATTTTGAGCCGCCGCGCATTCACATCGGCAATCCGAAGGAACGCACCACCGTGTTGACCCGACAGGATTGGCGATATTCTGATTACGGAAACGGATGGGCACGGAATGCACAGGGGCATTGGCTGGTTACGGTGGAGCAAGCAGGTGACTATGAAGTGAAGGTGTTGTTCTCCCCGGAAACAAAGCCAGGCGATTTGACGGTAAAGTTCGGGAGGCGGATGGTCGCGGCTGATCCGGGCCCGAACGTGGGTGAACATCGCTTCGAAAAAGTTCGCTTTAATGCCGGACCCCAGCGGATTGACGCCCGTTTGCAGTACGGTGAACTGATTAAGGGCGTGCATCAGATTTACATCACAAAATTACGATGAGATCCATTGGGGCGAAGTTTTTGATTCTGCTTTGTTCACTGGCAGGAGGACATTGTTCTTTCGCCGCCGAACGGCCCAACATCGTCCTTATCATGTCCGACGACATGGGATATTCGGATCTCGGTCGCTTCGGCGGAGAGATTGACACACCCAATCTCGACAAGCTCGCCGATGGCGGGATGCGTTTCGCTCGATTCTACAGCGAGAACATGTGTTGGGTGTCGCGGGCGAGCCTGCTGACGGGCGTGTATCACACCACGTCATTGCGGAAGTCGGCGCTGAGTCCGCATTGCGTGACGGTGGCGGAATTGCTGCGTGAGCAGGGATACTTCACGGCGATGTCGGGCAAGTGGCACCTCGCGCGTTACGGCGATCAATCGACTTGGCCGAACCAGCGGGGATTCCAGCGTTTCCTCGGCACGCTGGGCGGCGCGGGCAGCTTCTTTGCGCCAAGTCATTTGATTCGCGACAATCAGGATGCCTCCGCGGAGTTCGCGCGAAAGGATTTTTATTACACCGACGCCATCAGTGACAACGCGGTGAACTACATCGGCGAAGCGAAACCAGATCAACCGCTGTTCCTCTACGTGGCCTACACGGCGGCACATTGGCCGCTGCACGCGTTGCCAAAGGACATCGAAAAGTATCGCGGACGCTTTGCCAAAGGCTGGGATGAATTGAGAAAGAGCCGGCATGCGCGGATGAAGGAACTGGGGGTCATCGCCCTGGACACGTCGCTGTCGCCGCGCCATCCGAATGTTCCCGCGTGGGAGGACGAACCGAGTAAGGAATGGCAGCAGCGACGCATGGAGGTTTACGCGGCGCAGATTGACGTGATGGATCGCGGGATCGGTCGAATCATCGACGCGTTGAAGAAGTCCGGGCGGTTTGAGAACACGCTGGTGATGTTCATGTATGACAACGGCGGTTGCCACGTCGAATACCCACCCACGCGCAAGGGCGATTATCTCCCCGAGAAGACCCGCGATGGTCGCCCGATGCGTCCCGGAAACCTGCCCGATATCATGCCCGGACCCGAAGACACCTATCAGAGCTACGGTCACGGCTGGGCCAACCTGAGCAACACGCCGTTCCGCCTCTTCAAGCAATACGACCACGAAGGCGGCATTCACACGCCGATGATTGCGCACTGGCCGAAGGGGATTACGGGGCGCGGAAAAGTCTCGTTTGCCGTGTCGCATCTGGTCGATGTGATGCCCACCGTCCTGCAATTGACGGGAACGACGTATCCCGTGAAATGGAACGGGCTGGCGATTCATCCGGCAATTGGTCAAAGCCTGCTGCCGGTTTTTGAGACGGGAAAACGTCCGCTACCCCGGGCGCTCTATTTCAGCCACAACAAGGGGCAGGCCATTCACAAGGGCGACTGGAAGCTCGTGGCCCTGAAAGAAGGCGGCGGCAAGAAGAAGGGCGGCAAGTCAAAGGGGCCAAAGTGGGAACTCTACAACATCACCGAAGATCCGTCGGAACTGAACGATCTCGCCGCCACGATGCCGGACAAGGTCAGGGAACTGGCCAAGGAGTTTTCGCGTTGGTTGAAGGAGAGTCAGGCGAAAGAGTAAAATCCGCGGTGGGGCGAAGCTCCTGCTGAGCCCATATTGGCATCCCCGAAGAAACAAGAAATCGTGTTACTCCTCTGGAGTTATCGATCAGGGCTCAGGTCCGAAGCCGGACCAGCCACCCGCTTCGCCCCACCAGTTTTTAACACCAGTTCCAGGCATAGTTTTGATGTCTCCGCTGCGCTCCGAATCAAAGCTATGCTTCATTCGTTAGGCTGCCCCTTTCGTCCAAACACTCCAAACCAAAGCGGGATGAGAACCAAAACGGTGATGAGCCAAGATGGTAGGTGATGGTCAGCAAGCGAAGCATGGCCAATCTGGAAGTGTGACAGCGTGATGCTCGTGGGCAGCGTGAAGCGCTCAAGGTCTGCCTGCGACAATGCAACGATGGCAGAATAAATCTCCTGTGCGTCGCCATCATGGGATGCGGCCTCTGCCGACTGAGCCTGCGAGCGCATCCAATCTCGGACGAGAACCGAAGAGTCCAGCCGACCAGACAACTGCGTCGGTCGCTTGGCAAATCCAGAATGCGCTTCGTAAGCCAACGTCTTCGGATTAATAAACATGATGCCGTAGGGCTGATGGTCGGCGTGCGGAGTGTAACGAATGCGCAAATAATCTACTGGCGTGCGGAGCGACATCCACGGGACTGCAAAACTCGGGAGGGATTGCCCCTCCACGAATATGCAGTTGTAGTCAGTGGAAACTTTCGGGTCGAACCGCAGCAGTGAGGACTGTCCAGTCCACCGATTGCCAAGCGAGGGAATAACGAGCCACATGATGGCAAGCCATCCCATCGTAATCAAAACTGCTCTCTTAAGTTTGGCTTTCATGGTGGTGTGGCGTAGCAGCCTAACGCAAAGCTGAGCGACTGCCGCCGGAAACGCAATGTCGAGCGTGAACGGCACGCCCGAATTGCCGCTCAGCATCGACCGGAGAGGTGGGGCGGCAGTTCGTCTTCAGCGTCTGGACGGATGATTGGCGAGAGGTTCGCGGTCAAAAGCAATCCGCAAAGGGGAACGGGGAGGAAAGTCCGGCCAAGAATGAAAGCGGACTGAACGTTCGCCGGGCCAGTTCACCCAGGCATAGTTTTGATGTCTCCGCTGCGCTCCGAATCAAAGCTATGCTTCATTCGATAGATCGCCGGCAATTCTTGTAGAGGCTTCACCATCTGTTGAAATGCTGTTGATCCGGCAGTACAGCCGCTTTAGCGCTGGTTTCATTGGGTTCAAGATCGCCGCTTTTTTGCGGGGTGTTCTCCAATCTCGTCGCGATGGGGTTTGTGTGCTGCCTTCTTTATCGGTGGAAACATTTTTACGAATTTGACTAGTCTGACTAGTTCTTGTAGATTTCGACTCATATGGAAATCCCAGTTTACGACGCGAAGGCGAAGTTTTCCGAAGTAATCCGACGGGTTACGGAAGGCGAGGCGTTTGTTGTCACCCGTAATGGCAAACGAGTTGCCGAGATCATTCCGTGCCGAAAACGAGGCACCCGGAAGCGAGGCTGTTTGAAGGAGTATATCGGCGCGATGAGTGATGATTTCAATGCCCCTCTGGACGATTTCTCGGAATATCAATGAGATACCTGCTTGATACCTGCACATTGATTTGGTTCTTGGGTGATGATTCGAGCCACCTTTCCGAAACGCTTCTGGTCGAGATTGAAAATGAGGAAAACGCCGTTTTTGTAAGTGTTGCCTCAATCTGGGAAATGGCGGTCAAGGCAAGTCTCGGAAAACTGGAACTCCCTTTGGGGCTCGAAAGCATCGAGTCGAATCTTCAGGGAAATGGTTTTGAAATTCTCGACATCCGAATTGCCCATGCAGCGGAAGTTTATGCCCTGCCGCTCGTGCATCGCGATCCGTTTGATCGGCTGATGATTTCCCAGTGCCGGGTCGAGAAGTTGACGGCAATCACCAATGACTCCGTCTGGTCGGCGGAACAATACGATATCGCTGTCAAATGGTGAGGTCCGCCTTCACGGGTCGAGTGGCGTCTATTGGTGGTAATCCTCGCCGTTCAGGCTGCGGCCGACGGATTCGAGCCAGGAATCTAGCTGGCCGCGCAATTTCGCGACGCGTTGGGTTTCATTGGCGGCGAGGTCCCGGGATTCTTTCGGGTCGTTGGCGAGATTGTAGATTTCCCATTTCACTCCCCCCGTTTTGTCCTGGATGCGGTGGAGTTTCCAGTCGCCGTCAATCCACGCGGAGTGGCCGGGAAACGAATCCGTTGGATATGCGGGATTGGCGAGTTGAGCGGCCTTGGAGCTGGCTTCGGACGGTTCGAGGTCGCCGCCTTTCTGCTGCGCATTCCATAGTTCGACCATCCACTTCTCCGATGGCACCCCAATACCGCGGATCGTGTGATCCCAGAATCCCATCGAGCGTTCTTTCGGTGCCTTGCGATTGTCAATAAGTGGCAGGAGACTCATTCCGTCGAGTCTCGGCTGGTTCTTCATTTTTACACCGACGATGTCCAGGAGCGTGGGATAGATATCACAAGTGTTCCCCCGGAAATCCGTGACGCGATTTTTCTTAATGCGTGCCGGCCATTCGAGAATCGAAGGAACCAGCAAGCCGCCTTCGTAAACCTGGCCCTTGTAACCGCGATGCCCTCCGGTGTTGCCGATGCGGGGCAGGGCACCGTTGTCACTACAGTACCACAGAATCGTGTTGTCGCGGATACCGAGTTTGGTGAGCGAGTCACGAAGTTTGCCAAACGCGGCGTCCATTCCGGTGACTTCGCCGTAGAAATGTTGCAAATTCTTCGGCTGGTCATTGTAGAGCTTGCGATATTCCTCAGTCGCGACATGGGGACTGTGCGGGGAGCCAAACCAGACGACTGCGAAAATGGGTTGATCGCCTTTGAGCTTCTTCTCCATCCACCCAATGGCGGCATCGACCGCGATGAACGAGCTTTCGCCCTTGGTTTTGATGGCTTTGCCTTTGTGGCTCATGGTGGCGTCGTTGTCGTAGAAATTGGGCGCACTGAGCCATTCGTCGAAACCGTTTTTCCCTGGGTGCACGGGGCTGTTGTTTCGTACGCTGCCGAGATGCCATTTGCCGAAATGCGCGGTCGTATATCCGGCGGTCTTCAACGCCTCGGCAATGGTGGTTTCCTGCGGGCGAATGGGATGACCCCATTTAAACACGCCCATGCGATTAGGATGACGACCGGTCATCACGCTGGCGCGGGTGGGCGAGCAAACGGGCGCGGCGGCGTAAAATTGGTCGAAGCGCAGACCGGTCGCGGCCGCCTTGTCGAAGTTGGGCGTCTTGATGACCGGGTGACCATTGTAGGCCATGTCTCCCCAGCCCTGGTCGTCGGCCATGACGAGAATGATGTGCGGTTTATTTGCGGCGTTCGTCGAAAGCGAGAACGCCAACAACGCGGCGAACAGGATCGAAAGGGGTTTCATGAACGGAAGTGCAAACGAATCCCCGCGAGAGTGCAAGGGGATTTGCGGGAAGAGTCGTACAGGCCGCCGGCCTGTCGTATCGGGCGGTTCGCCCGACGCGGATGGGAGCGCGGACTGCTGCAACATTTCTAATTGCTTCGCCTCCTGCAAACCTCCGGCTTTGCCCATACGCGTCAGGATAATTTCA
>CALBIE010000350.1 GCA_937893495.1 uncultured Verrucomicrobiales bacterium
GCTGCGGCTCACAGAGCCGCGCTCCGGTTCAGGGGTTCAAAGCGCGAATTCTTCGAGGAAATCTCTCCCCCGGCAGGGGAGAGGGATGAGGTGAGAAGGCGTTCGGTTCCCTGTTCCTTTGAGACCTGCATACGGGCCATGAACCGGAGCGCCGGCAGGTTGCCGGCTTATTCGCTGCCGGGGTCCCGCACGATTGATTCCGATCAGAGTCGTCTCATTGGCAGGCAACGGTTTAAGCCGGCTGCAAGCCGGCGCTCCGTCATCCGGTTCAGGGGAAGTTTCCTGTTCCTTCGAGACCTGCTCACGGGCCTTGAACACGGAATCCCCCTCACCCGCCCTTCGGGCACCCTCTCCCCCAGTGGGGGAGAGGCCTGCGACGAGCTCAGCCGAGCCGGATGGGGTGAGGGGGCGTCCCGATTCATGGAGAACGAGGAGAGGGGTTCACCACCAGGAAGCCTCCTCTCCCCTGCCCTCTCCTCCATTCGGATGGAGGAGAGGGAGTAGTGGCGGCTCGGCCGCGCCGACTGCCCTGGATTTCATTCATGGTTCCCCGACTACATCGTTCCCATTTCACCGCCCTGCCCCTTCAATCGATCCCACGAATTCACTCAGCAAATCCTCTTTCATTTCAATCAGATTGGCGCGGGCCGGAAAACGGCCTTCGTTCACATCGGCCACATATTCCGTGAACGCGGCGATCCGCTCCTGCTGCAATCGGCGATACTCGGCGAGAAAATTCCGATACGCCTTCGCGTGACGCGGAATGCGTTCGTCGTAGTCGCCGAGGATATCGTCCGAGAACAGGAACTGAGTGTCGCAACCACTGCCGGAGCCGAGTGACATGAGCAGCATGGAGGTGTTCCGGCATAGCCACGTCGCGAGATTGTGAGGGACCAGTTCGAGTTCGGCTCCGTAAGCGCCCGCGCCCTCGAGGCGTTTCATCTGCTCGTAAAGTTTCTTCGCCTCATCCACGGTTTTGCCGATGGCTCGGAAATTCGTCCAGGCGGCATGGCGCGGCACCATGCCGAGATGACCGACAACCGGAATGCCCTCGCGCGCCATGGCTTCGATGAGATACGGACTCGCCGAGCAATAGACGGAACTGGCGCCCAGTTCGAGAGCGTGGAAACCAATTCGGATTGCCTCTTCCGGCGTCGCCATTCCATGCGGAGTGGAACAGGACAGGAAGCTGGTTGGCGCGGCGGCAACCAGTTCGGGAAATCGCGCCTGGGCCGCGGGAGAATCAAAGGGCGAACTCATCAAATCAATGCCAGCGGATTCGGCGGCGGCGGCCTCCTCCGGCGATTTTACGTGAATGTGCGTCAGGCAGCGCTTCCCCTTGAGTTGCCGCAAGTCATAAACGGAATATCTTTTAGTGGGTCTCAACATGGCGTTTCAGGTGTTCTTGGATTTCGTAATGCAAGGGTTACCACGACGCACGAAATTCCCAAGCGTTTTCGATCCTCGCTCCGCCGGAAGAGGCAGTCAGGAAACCACTGATGAACGCTGATTGACACTAAAGATCTACTTCTCCGGACGGACACGAGACGGTTGCCCATCATTCGTGCGCATCGTGATTGCTTCCCGGCATCATTGGTCCAGACGACGTGCCACACCGTCAGATTCCGTGGTGAGGAAAACGGGCATTGGTAAGCGCGTCAGCGTCTTGGAGTGCGCGCGCTACCGCGCCGCTTTCGGTCGTGCGAGGTGGGTTCGAAGGCAGAGTTGAAGTGGAGTGCGATTGCGGGCTACGGGTAGCCGTAAGGTTTCAGATTTCCCGACTGAACGGGTGCAGGTTTAACGATGCCGCAAGGAAAGCGGTACCGCAGCACCGCAGTCCACGACCTGGCGATACAAACGTGGCGGCACCAGGGAAGAAAGTCGAACGGACGGCGACAGTTGCCCACAAAAATTCTTAGCCCTGGTAGCAGCCGAGGTGACGACGCACAATCGCCTTGCGAAAAGCGAACGAGATCAGAGCCTCCTGACGTCGGCTGCCACCTTTTCAACCGGTTGCTCGCGGATCATTTCGCGGCGACGATTTCAATTGTCGTCAAGCAGCCGTTCTTCATGAGTTCCGTGCTGAAACCGAGGGTGACCTTGACTTTGAGATTTGGAAATCCCGATACACTGACGGTCGGCGCGGTCGAATAGCCGTAGCCCGCGTCGGCAATGTTGAAACCGGTCACTTTGCCATCCTCCACGATGGCCGTCGCCTTTGCCGGACTATGACGCCAGATTCCACCGTCCTGCGGTTGGTAGCGATAGAAATTGGATACTTCATCAAGCCGTTCATTGGTGATGCCATGCGGACCGAGAGCGGCTAATAGCACTTGTTTATTGGCGCGCGCATGGTCTTCCGTGGGTTTTCCGTTTTGGGCCGGCGTTACGCCGCTGAAGGCATCGCGGAAAACCTGTGATTTCACGCCCAGAGCCGCCGCTATCAAAACCACCGGGCGACCACGATCCCGCGGGTCCGTTTCATATCCGCCTTCAAAAGCTACGCTCGCACCCGATGTTTTCACAGGCTGCTGTGAACACGATATCCCGGCTGCCAAAATCGCCATCATTTGGGCCACTTTCAAGAGTTTCATAGGTTATTCTGCGCGGCACTTTGACATCATGAATTTACAAATGCGAGGCAACTCGAGAATCTCGAAAGGACAAAAATCGTAACCCTGAATCACAGTTTGAAAGGTCGGGCACCGTCTGTCATCCTGCGGAACGAATTCACCGATCAATCAATGAAAAAACTAATTATTGTTACTCTAATTGTTTTCAGTCTTGGACTGTCCGCAGTCAGCACCTGGGCGGCACCGGCGCAACCCAACATCATCGTCTTCCTGGTTGATGACATGGGCATGATGGACACGTCCGTTCCTTTTCTGACGGACGCCTCTGGCAAGCCGAAACGCTATCCGCTGAACGACTATTACCGCACGCCGGGCATGGAGCGCCTGGCCGCGCGCGGGATTCGCTTCAACCAGTTCTACGCCATGAGCGTCTGCTCACCGACGCGGGTTTCCATCCTGACGGGTCAGAATGCCGCGCGGCATCGGGTCACCAACTGGATCAATCCCGAGAGAAACAATGCCGGGGCCAACGGAGCGCCGGACTGGAACTGGGGCGGACTCAAAAAGGGCGACGTGACGTTGCCGCGAATATTACGATCGGGCGGTTACCACACCATCCACGTCGGCAAAGGACACTTCGGCGCGGACAACCACGATGGCGCGGAACCATTGAACCTCGGATTCGATGTCAACATTGGCGGCGCTTCCTTCGGCGCGCCGGGCAGTTATTACGGCGAAAAGAACTACGGCAAGGGAACCAGGCGCTCGCACCATGCGGTTCCGCATCTGGAAAAATACCACGGAACCAAAACCTTTCTGACGGAGGCTCTCACCATCGAGACCAGGAAGGCCGTCGCGAACACGGTGAAGAGTGGCAAGCCGTTCTTCCTCTACTTCGCGCACTACGCCGTGCATGCACCGTTCGATTCCGATCCGCGCTTTGCCGCTCATTACAAGGACTCGGGCAAGCCCGCGCCCGCCCAGGCGTTCGCCACGTTGATTGAAGGCATGGACAAGTCGCTCGGCGACCTGCTCGATCAACTGGACAAACTCGGCATCGCGGACAACACGATCATCTTCTTCCTTGGCGACAACGGCTCGGATGCGCCGCTCGGACATCAGCACGACGTCGCCTGCGCCGCCCCATTACGCGGAAAAAAAGGCGCGCATTACGAGGGCGGCATGCGAGTGCCCTTCATCGCCGCGTGGGCGAAGGCGAATCCGAAGAATCCGCACCAGCAACGATTGCGTATTCCCGCCGGGGCGATTCAACATCAGGTGGCCAACGTGACCGATTTATTCCCGACCATTCTCGCGTTTACCGGAAACGCCGCACCGAAGGGACACGCGGAAGACGGTTCCAAACTCGATGAGCTTCTGAGCGGCAAGGCCGATGGGCGGCGCAAGGAACAATTCCTCATGCACTACCCGCACGGACCACATCGCAGCAATTACTTCACCGTCTGGCGGGATGGCGATTGGAAGGTGATTTACCACACCTTTCCGAATGACCCGCCGATTGGGGGCAAAGTCCAATCCGACGGCGCGCGCTATCAGCTTTTCAACCTCGCCAACGATCCGTTCGAATCCACCAATCTTGCCGATTCAAAACCGAAGGACCTCCAGCGACTGATGGGCGGACTGATCACGCAATTGAAGCGGCATCAAGCGGTCTATCCAGTTGGGAAAGACGGTAAAGTATTGCAGCCAATGCAGCCTTGATGCGCGGAAATCCGTTCTTCTTCAACCACGGAAAACACAGAAAACACGGAAGGGAATTCAGTTTATGATTTACGGTTTCGTTGGAGGCTAAGGGAATGAAAACTTTGCTTTACGAGGAAGAAACGTTTCGGATTCGAGGCGCTTGCTTTGAGGTTTACAAAGAGAAAGGATGC
>CALBIE010000351.1 GCA_937893495.1 uncultured Verrucomicrobiales bacterium
GTTAAAAATATCAAACTGGCATGAGTTAATGGGGCTTTTCTCGAAAACTAGGGAATCCTATGTATCCTTTTCGAATCCCGTCGCTCCCGCCATCTTTCAAACCTGACGCCCATATGTGGAATCGACCGATCCGGTCTGATATTCCGGCTTGGGTAAACGGTTCCCCTCAATAAATATCGCCATATGAAATCGTTGCGTGAAGAACTTTGGTTTGAAGTCCCCAACCGACGCGGATTCGTCAACATCACCGAAACGATCGAGAAGCTCGTCACGAAGAGCGGCGTGAAAGAGGGCCTCTGTCTCGTCAACGCGATGCACATTACCGCGTCCGTTTTCATAAACGACCATGAGATGGGTTTGCATCACGATTACGAGGTCTGGCTGGAGAAACTGGCCCCTCACGCGCCGACGTCTCAATACCGCCATAATGACACGGGAGAGGACAATGCGGATGCTCACATGAAACGTCAGATCATGGGCCGCGAAGTCGTGGTGGCTATCACTGACAGAAAATTGGACTTCGGACCGTGGGAACAGATTTTCTACGGTGAATTCGATGGTCACCGCCGCAAGCGAGCGCTGGTGAAAATTATTGGCGAGTGAGCGCCGACCGAAACCAAGAGCAGGCGCGACCTAATTGGAGTCAGCTCCGACGTAATAACCGCTGTCCGGATGAAAATCGTTCCACGCCTTGCGGAATGATATGATGGCGGTTGTTGGACGAAGAGCCCTTCCCTTCATCGAACCGGTGAGGCATTTCCCGGTATGGGGGTCCCAGATTGAGCCGGTTTCGCGATCTGTCGCCTGACCGTTCAGGGATGCCGTGAAGGTAACTACTTTGCCATCCACCTCGCGATGGAACGCCTGCGCTTCGGTTGATTTCAAATCGTGGAAAACAACCATCGGACGACCGAAAGGAGCATCGTTCACAATTACTTCCTTTTGCAGGAAATCAAATGGCCAGGCGTAGGCTTTGCGACCCAACCTAATGCCCAGCACAAAAGTCTGTGGGCGTTTTTGGAATTCCACATCAAACTGCCGCGCCGAGCGCGACAGGGCAAGGACAGTCGTGCCGGGGTAATTGTCTTTCCAGGCGACCCAGGTCGTCACCACGGCTGGAACAATTTCCAACCGCGTTCCCTTCAAAGGCCCGTCCATCGCTTCGCCAAGAATGTGACTCCAGAGTGAACCGGTTGGCTCATCCACCATTACCAGACTGCGTCTCCAAAGCAGACCAGAGACAGCAAACGTCAGATTTGTTCCCTTTACTGATGCGGCATACACGATGCCGTTATGGCAAAGGTGTCACCAGGTAGCAGCGATCGGATCGCCACCAAGTCGGTCGTTAACAATTTCCCGGCGCGGTCCGGTCAGCTGGTTAATCGGGTAGGCCCGCGCTTGCCCCTTGTGCACCACACCGAGCACGAGTTCTTCGTCGCGCACGACAGTCGAATCGGCCTTTTGCACCGAAAGGAAAGGCGCATCGGTGATCGTCGGCATCGGTTTTCGCAGGACCTTTTGGGGATTGAAATTTTGCGCCTGCGAAAGGAGACCGACCTGAGACGCGATCAATGCGACAGCCAGAGGAAATATATTACGGGAGGTCATGAATGGGAAATACGATACGCCCGCTAAAGGAATATTCCATCCCGGAATCGTGCTTGTTTTCGCCGAAACGAGGCATAGCCTCGCGGCATGCTTGATTGTCTGCCGTTTCGCAGATCGTTTCTTACGATTTTGCTGGTCGCATTTTTCCCCGTCAATCGCCTGCCCGCTCCTGAGCCGCGGGTGATCCACGACGGCCTCATAAAGTCACGTTTTTCCGATGCCGGCGTGCGCTTGATGAAAGACAAGCGCGCCATCTCGAAGGACAAAGTGGCAGAACAATTGAATCGGACGTCATGCGCAGTGACACTAATTCCCACGGCAACGAGGCGAGTGACTGGCGTGGAGCTGGTGCGGAGTTGCCGCCCGGGGGTGCTGATTGTCGGCGGAGTTTACAAATGCGGAAAGTGTGAGAAATGGCATACGAGCACGGCCACGGGATTTGCACTGAGCGAGGATGGTGTGTTCGCCACTTGTTACCACGTCCTCAAGTCGGACAACAAGGAAGCGCACTGCGTGATGACCGAAGACGGCAAGGTGTATTCAGTGACGGAGATTTTAGCCGCTGATGAAGCCGCCGATGTCGCGATTTGTCGGGCCGAAGGCGCACGATTTGTGCCACTATCCCTGGCCTCTGACAATCTACCCGAAGGCGAGGCGGTTTCGGTTATCAGCCATCCCGTAAGCCGATTCTACACGCTGACTGAAGGAAAAGTTTCGCGGTACTTCATGCTCCGCCGAACGAACGGAAAGCACCTGCCATTCATGGAAATCACAGCGGACTTTGCCAAAGGTTCAAGCGGCGGACCGGTGTTAGACAGCAGGGGCAACGTGGTAGGCATGGCAGCCAGCACGCAGTCGATTTACTACGACGTGAAAGATGGGCGTAAAGACAACCTGCAAATGGTCATCAAGCAGTGCGTGCCGGTATCGGCAATTCGAGCATTAATAAAATAAAAGCCCCGGCGAATGCCGAGGCTTTTTTAATACCGGTATTTCCGTCGTCGCCTAGATGAGGCCGGCCAGTTCCTGCAACTGGCGCCAGTTCCTGAGCCGATCATCGTTGGCCGCCATTAACATCGGCGACGGATTGCCCTCGCTGTCGAACTGCTTGGCAAAGCGCCCCTCCGTACGGGCGAAGGTAACAAAGTCAAAGACTTCGCCCGTCTTCGGATTCACGTACCAGTCCTCTTTCGGCGCCGGATTGCCCTGCAGACTGAGACGCTCGGCAATTTTATCACCTTTGCGAGGATCGTAAACCAGCACCGGAAACGAGCGTGTATCCACTGCGAGCTTGGATTGGGCCATCGCGAGATTGTCCCCAACGCCGTGCTCAGGCTGGCAGGTTGTGTAAACCGAAATCACCGCCGGACCGTCGAATTCGTTGGCGGCCATAATGGATTTATAAAAATGGTTCGTCATTGCGCAGGACGTTTGCGCCACAAACGTGTCGGGATGCATCATCGCAATCTGCGCGATTTCCTTGCGCCGCTCTGTCTTGCCTTTCACAACCTTGCCGTGGACAGAGAACTTGGTGTTCTGACCCATGAACGTCGCGGTGGACGACTGGCCTCCCGTATTGGAATAAACCTGGGTATCGAGGATGAGCACTTTGATGTTCATACCCGACGCGAGCATCCGGCTGAGGGACTGAAAGCCGATGTCGAGCATCGCGCCATCACCGCCGATAACCCAAAGCTTCTTATCCTGCCAACCCATCTGGTCCCAACGAGCGCGAACGCCCATGCCGTCTGCCGGCCCATTCTCAAAGAGCGAATTGGTCCAGGGAACGAGGTAGGGATTGTAGGGATACGTCGAGGCATACACGGTGGAACAACCAGTCGAATTGACCAGACCCACGCTTTCCTTGCCATACTGAAATCCCGTGGCGGCGAGCATCATCCGGAGCGCGGTGCCTTCACCGCAACCCATGCACGACCCGGCACCGCCGACATAGAGGAGGGAACGTTCGGTGAGCATGATGTCCGAGAGTAGCTTCTCATTGACATACTCGGCCGGAGTCTCGGGCAGACGGCGGAAGAAGTTGAACATTTTCTGGGATTCCGGAAGCGTCTTCGTCTCCTTCATCAACATGCTCAATGCGTCGTGGTTACCGCAGGCATCCACACACTCAGCGCAACCTTTGCACTTGGTCGGATCGATGAAAATTCCGAAGTAAGCCGGTTCCTTGCCCTTCTTCTCGTACGTCTTCCAAAACTTGGTAGTCAGCGCGAATTGATTGCGCATTAATTCACGCTCACTCACGTCTTCAATCTTCGCCAGTTCAGCGTCGAGCACGTTTTTCGGCACGGCTTTGCCGAGAATCGCGGTGTCGGGACATTCGGTGACACAGTCCATGCACGCCACGCAGTTCTCGCTGTTAAGCAACGGGATTTCCGGGGCAATGTAGGAAAAGTCGCGCAGCGACCCCGTGCCAGCGGGAATCAAAGACCTTAAAGTGCTGTGATCTGCCGGCAGGCCGAGTTCAGCGGAGCCGTCGTTGTAGGCGGCGACGATTCGCTCGTTGAAATCCTGAACGTCGAGGATGTCTTTGGTAATCGGTGCGGTGTTCTTTCGGACGGCTGCTGGCGGGTTGACCATTTCACCAGCTTCGTTTTCGACGGGTTGTGTTTGTTGAATCATAATCAGGGAGTCCTGAGTTGGGGGATGGCCGGCAATAGTTTTCCCATGCCAGTCAACCGGGAATTAACTGGCTGCGACGAGTTCGCCTTTCGTGTCCCTGGCTTCGGAACGGATCGTTTCCAGAGGGATTTCCTGCACGTCGGTGAGACCCTGTTTGACGCACGTCAGATTTTCCTGCACGACCTTTTCGCCGCGTTTGCCAAAATACTTGCGGATGTAGGTTTCGACGCCGGCCAGAATATCCTCCTGACTCATGCCGGAGCGACCGGCAAATGGCGTGACCTTGATGAATATCCCCACCAGCACGACACCTTGCATGCGCTGCTGCAAGTCCGGGTCGGTCGCGACGGACCGCGCAATCTTCACCGTGTCGAGATAGAATACCTTCAACTCCTTGTTGCGAATGATTTTCCGAGCCCAGGCTGGAATGGCTTCCCAGACGTCCTGCGGTTCGGTCTTGTCACTCTGGATGAAAACACACCCGCCCGCCGAGATGCCGTGCAGAGGATTCTCGAGGTTGAACGCATTGACGTCGTTCAACGGGATGAACTCGACATCGTTGAGCTCACTGTGCGTGCGGATATGCTCGTCGGCAACAGTGAGGTAATAGGTTGTTGGCAGCCCTTTCTTTTCCGATCCGTATTTCGGATAGGCCTGCACGTAGAGGTTGAACAGTTCTCCGACGAACGAGGCGATGAGCTTGTTGGTGGTCACCGAGCCGAAGCCACCGACGGAATGGCCGCGCATTGAGAACGCGCCTTTCGGCCGCAAATCAATATCCTCACTGTCCTCGAGCGCGAGGGCATGCTTCACGCCGACCACCGTAAATGGACGAGGTTTTTCCGCCTGCATGTTCTTGACGATGGAGAAGAAGTGACAGCCGCGCACGTCGCGAGAGCCGAGCCCCGCCGCGCATGAGTAGATCTTTGGGATACTGCTGATCTCAGGGTATTTGAACTCAGCATACGAACCAAAATCCAGCCCGGAAAAAGCTTCGGCAAACACCGAGCGCAAACTCATGGTCAACGGGTTCGCCCCGGCGAGCGGGTTGTCCATGCGCTCAATCACCGTGCAAGCCTTGACATTCTTCAGCAGCTCAACGAGCTGCGTTGCCGGAAACGGAGCGAAGCAGGTCACATGAATGACCCCCACCTTGACGTTCATGTTTTCACGCATCCAATCCACGGCTACCTCGGCGGTTTCCATCATGCCGCCCATACCAATCAAAGCGTATTCGGCATCGTCCATCAGGTAGGACTCGGCCATCTTGTAGCGGCGCCCGGTCTTCTGGTAGAATTCATCCATCGCGTTCTGCACTGCCGCCGGGATTTTGTCGGTGATGTTACGCTGGGCGATCTTGCCCTTCATGTAGGAATCCTGATTCTGCACGACTCCAGACATCAACGGAAATTCCGGATCCATCATGTTCCGAAGCTTTTCGCACGGGTCGCCGATGTAATCCTTCATGAAGTCCAACTCACAGAGCTTGACGTTCTCGATCGTGTGTGTGGTGAGAAACCCGTCCTGTACGTTCATGAACGGCGTATCGGAATCTTCCGCTGCGCGACGAGCGATCAGAGCAAGGTCGCCAGCTTCCTGAGCATTGCGACCGAAAAGGATACCCCAACCACAATCCCAGACCGCCATCACGTCATCGTGACCCGCATGGACATTCAAGGAATGGCTGGTCAGCGCCCGGGCGCCAATGTGGAAGACGACCGGCAAGCGCTTTCCTGCAATCGTGTACAAAACCTCCTTCATCAGCACCAAGCCCTGACCGGATGTGAAATTGGTCACCCGTCCACCCGAGAGAGCGTAGCCTTCACAGGTCGAGGCAGCCGAATGTTCCGACTCGGGCTGCACAAATATCAGGCCATCACCCCAGAGATTCTTTTTGCCGTTCGAGTATTCGGTCTGGTAACCCGTTCCCATCGTCGTGGATGAGGTAATCGGATAGGCGCAAGCGCCCGTTGTAATATTTGTTTCCACCCAGACCACGCCGCCCGCTCCGTCCGAAGTGGTCGGGATTCCCGGATAGGGAAAGGATTGATTGTCGCTGCTCATAGCTTGTTGTGTCTAAAAAAATTGGTCGGCACGCGGTCGGAACCGCTGCCGAACCGACTGACCGTGATTCGGTTGCAATTTTCGCGCAAGCAAAAAACGGATTCATGAAACCGCTTGCCGCGCGCAATTCGCCCTTTTATCATGGGCAAATGGTAATGGTCATCACCCTCCTGATCGCCGGAACGTTTCTCATTCTTGCGGAAACGATTCTGCCCGGGTTAGTGGCTGGAATAGCAGGCACCATCTGCCTGATCGCGGCCGTAGCCGTCAGTTATCAGGATTTTGGAGCCCCGACTGGCCATATAGTGCTTCTCCTGGTGGTGGTCGGTTCAATCATTGGATTCATGTTGTGGCTGAAATATTTTCCCGACAGCCGCGTGGCGGCGCTTTACATCAGCAAAGGGCAGACGGGCGGCCTCGACACCAACCGCCCGGAACTACTCGACAAAACCGGTATCGCCAAATCCGCCTTGCGCCCCTCGGGAACCGCTCTCATCGATGGCGAACGGGTGGATGTGATCACGGAAGGAGGCTTGATTGAGCCGGGAACACCCGTCAAGGTCGTGGCGGTCGAAGGTTTGCGCGTGGTTGTCCGCGCCGAGTGAAATTTTTGGTTTAGTTAAGATTCAATAAGCAATTCAAATTATGAACATTACTCCCATTCTCGCGGCTCTCGAAGGCAAGACCGCCATCGTCGTTTATGGCGTTGGCGGAATGATTCTCTTCGTTCTCGCCATCCTGCTCCTGAACTTCGGCGTGATTTACATCCGGGCATTGTTCTCGGGCGCAAAGGTGACGTTCACCGAACTGATTGCCCTGCGCCTCCGAAGCGTGCCCGTGGGCAAAGTCGTGGATAATCGGATCACGGCCGTAAAAGCCGGCCTCGATATCTCGATTGACCAACTCTCCACCCACCACCTCTCCGGGGGCAGCGTGGATATGGTCGTTCAAGCGCTCATCGCCGCGCAAAAAGCATCGATTCACCTTAATTTCGACCGCGCCTGCGCAATTGACCTTGCCACCAAGGGAACAGGCAAGACGGTCCTCGAGGCGGTCAAGACCTCGGTCAACCCCAAGGTGATTGATTGTCCTGCCCCGGCGACCGGCAAAACCACCATTGATGGAGTCGCCCGGGACGGAATCGTAGTCAAGGCCCGCGCACGGGTGACGGTCCGCACCAACCTTGATCGGTTCGTCGGCGGAGCCACCGAAGAAACTATCGTGGCGCGCGTCGGCGAGGGAATTGTCACGACCATCGGTTCATCGGACAGCTACAAAGTAGTCCTCGAAAATCCCGATCGAATTTCCAAGAACGTTCTCAGCAAGGCGCTCGATTCCAACACCGCATTCGAAATCCTCTCCATTGACATCGCCGATGTGGATGTCGGCGAAAACGTCGGCGCCAAGCTGCAAGCCGAACAGGCTGAGGCTAACAAGCTCATCGCCCAGGCACAGGCGGAAGTCCGCCGTGCCGCGGCTGTGGCGACCGAGCAGGAAATGACGGCACGAGTTGCCGAGATGCGCGCCCGCGTGGTCGAAGCAGAAGCGCAGGTGCCGCTCGCCATGGCCGAGGCCTTCCGCAGTGGCAATCTGGGTATCATGGATTACTACAAGATGAAGAATATCCAGGCTGACACCGACATGCGCGACAGCATTGCCGGCAACGACGACGGTGGCGGAAACAACTCGTAACCACGTCGGCCATGCCCATTTTGACGCCCATCAACCTGTTCGCCGTCTGGCAACCAATGTTTGCCGTCAACTTCGACACCATCGTGTTCCTGGTGATCGTCGTCGTGTCCGTGCTCGGGAAGATGTTCGGCAAGAAAGACAAGACGGACGAAGAGTGGGTTGATGCCGACGGAGACTGGCAGGAGGACGCCAAACTGAAGCAGCGGAAAAGCGGCGGTATCACTGATTGGGAAGAGGAGATGCGTCGGTTGCTCCAGGGCGACACAGGGCAAGATCCCGGCTCGGTTTCGCCGCCACCGTTGGTGCAGCAAGCGAAGACACTAGAGCCACCGCCAATGCCGATTATCGTCCCGGCGAAGAAGCCATCGCCAGCCAGTCTGCCGGAATCCAGAAAATCGCAGGCGCGGGCGCAGAATCTCCACCAAATGGTCGCCCTTCGACTCGATGATGTCGATCGGCAGACCCGCGAACACGCGGCCGCGCTCGAGCAAAGCACCCGTCACCGGCGGCGCGGGGGTGCGAGTGCCGATGCGATGGCCGTGGTAAAGATGCTTCGCTCACCGAAAACCGCGCGCAGGGCGATTATCGCATCGATCATTCTAGGTCCCTCCAAAGCTCTCGAAGAGTCAGCCTGATTGTCTTAAAAAGACAATTCCCCGGTTTGACACCGCGCCCATCCTTGGTAGTTTTCCGCGCCAATCGCCGACCGTATCATCCATGGCAAAGCTGCAAATACTGAGCGGTAACAAAATCGGGCAGAGTTTTCCTCTGCCGAACGGACCCGTGACGATTGGCAGCGCCGGAAGCAATACGATTATCCTGCCGGATGAGTCGGTCGAAAATCAGCACGCTATGCTCATTGTCGAAGGCGATCACTGTCGCCTCCGGGACCGCACCAAGACCAACCAGCTTTTCGTCAACGGCGAAGCCTATAAGGCAGTCGATCTCCACTTCGGCGACATCATCCGCATTGGCGACGTCGAGATCCGATTTCTGGAAGGTGGCCGGGCTCCGGCCCACGCGCAACGCCGCGCCGCTCAGTCAGGCGCGGGAGCGGAACACGCACCGGCACCGGCACCGGCACCGAGCCGACCCGCCGCCAAAAAGAAAGTTACCGGCCCGCGCTTCGAGGACATCTATTCCGAGTATGATCAGAAACGCAAAAAGGTCGTCGAAATCGAGATTCCGCTCTTCGAGATTCTGACCTGGGGCGGGATCGGGTTATTTCTAATCATCTGTGTTTACGTCTATTGGCCGCGTAAAGTTTCGACCTATGATCCCCGCGCCGGTCTCCCGCCAGTGCCGACCGTACTCGTCGATACCGGCCCTCCGCCGCCACTTGGTTTTCTGAAAAACGACCAACCGCCCTCCCTGCCCTATGAAGTCAAGTTTGGCCCCGCACCTGCGTCCAAAGGCAGCGGGGCAGTGTTGTACTCTTCCCAATACGGCTCTGCCCAGGCGGCGCTCGACGCTGCCAAGCCCGGCACGGCGATCGTGTTCGATGCCCCCCGTCCGGAACGCATCCATGTGACCAATCCGATCGAAGACCTGCAGTTTATCGGTGGCGGCGCGGAATGGCTGATTGAGACCAACATGGTTGATTGCCAGTTCTTCTGGCACACACCGATCTCATTTGTGCAGAACGGCGGCAAGGTCGAGCGTTGCGCCTTTTACAAGTCGCACAGCAGCGCGATGTCGTTGAACAACTCCGATGCCGTGTCGCTTTACTATTCGGGCATGAAAGTCAACCCGGCGAGTTCGCAGCCGCAACCACACATTCAACTGCACGGATCCGTACGTGCGGTCACTATTTTTAAACCAGTCATTTCCGACGGTAATCCCGACCCGGACTGGTCCATGCAGTATCCGCCATTCGTCAGTATCTACGCGACGGACCTCGAGGCCCACGGACACAACACCTATTTCATCAGCCCGATGACCATCGGGCAGACGGCCTGGACGCCCTTCCACATTGTGCGGGGAACGGGTGTGACCTATGCGCATGGCGTAACGGTCGATAATGTGTGGGCAAATCCCGTCATGGACATTGATTACGGCATTGACTGCGCGGTAATTGCCACCGCGCTGGGCGGAAAACAGGGAGCGGGCAACGCCGGATATTTCCGACAACCCGACAAGCTGCGTTACTACTCCCAGGTCGATTGGGGGCACAACCACGTCAACGCTCCGTTTCGCGGCGCGGCCTTTCGCATTGGCGGTCAGCGCAACAAGTTGATCGGCCTGGGCAATCTCCAAAACTGGAGTGTCGGACTGCGGGCAACGCTACCCGGTCTGCATTATGCCGACGGCGTGCTGGCGAAGGATCCCTACTTTCAGGAATGGTCCGCCGAAACCGCCGGGCTCTCGGTCAACCTGGCCGAACCGGCGACCGTCTTCAAACTCGACTGGTCCATGAGATCGACTCCGAACGCGATGAATTCCACGACCAATACTCGAACGAAGTATCCTTTACTCGGACCCAATATTGCGCAGCCGGTGTTCGTGCCCTTGAAGGACCTGCGCGCGATGCCGCCGGACTTCAACAGCGAGCCGTTGGAGGATTTGACAGGCAAACCCGTCAACCAGATTCAGCAGGCGCTCGACGCGGGCAAAGTTGTTTACCTTGGACCGGGCACGTATTCGTTCGGTCAACCGGTAACCAACGGCATGGTCTTCGGAGCTGGAATGGAAAAGACAATCCTCGAATGGCCGAAAGGCGTCGATTGCATCAATCGGGATTGCAAAGGCATGGTTAACCTGACGCTCAAGGGAGGCCGTTTCGGCTACAACTCACAGTCCGGCAGCAGCGGTGACAAGCACACGGCCAACGCGCTGTTCCTGCGCACGCGCTTCGACGGCCAGGCCGAGTCAGCGATCAATTTCCACGCCGTCGAAGACCAGGTGTACCAGGATTGCGAATTCATCAATGTCCGCAACGGCATCACCCAGGGTCGGTTGAAGGGTCGTGGCTACTGGATCGGCCAGCGAGGAACCTCCGCCGGCCGGCGCGTGCTGCGTTTGAACATCGTCAACTGCCTGTTCAAGAATATCCGGGAACGCGCCATCGACTTGACCATGATCGAGCCGGAAAGCGGCGTCGTCGCGATCCATAATTGCGTGTTTGAGACGGTGAAGTTGCAGGGCATCAAACTCATCGGAGGGAAGTCACACCTGCTGCAGAACTGCCGCTTCAATCAGGTGGGCCCGATTGGTTACCAGGTGCCGGTCGTCGAGGTATCCGGTCGCGGCGTCGTCGTGTTGAGCCATCTACAAATCGATAACCGCAACGAATCAGGTAGTGGCACGGCGCTTCTCGTTGACGGCATTGCCACGGTTTCGCACTGCCAGATTACCGGTTGTGCGACGGCGTTGACCTCTCGCTATCCAATCATCGTCGATAACACCGTCA
>CALBIE010000352.1 GCA_937893495.1 uncultured Verrucomicrobiales bacterium
CGAATCGGCACCGGGAAGGGGTAACCGGCTATGTTCAGGGGACCATTGTGGGGCTCGGCGTTTTCCCGAAGTCGGTAAATGGCACGTCGAGCGACAGTATATGCGGATTGCACGGCGGGAACGGTGGGGCATGGCGATCAAGCTGCTGGACATTTGATTCCCAATGCCTGGGACGGGTGCGAGTATCGCCGTGCCGGATTGACGCAGGCTTCTTCTCTCCCGCTACCGGGTCCGCCTTGCCCCGTTGAACCTCAACTGCGGATTTCAGGTTGAAGTGATTTCCAAAGGCTTTTCACGCTCTCGGAAGGAGGACCCAATCCTTTTGCAATTTCAAAGGATTCCAGGTAGTCTTTCAACCATGGAACGCGTGGTGTTCAAGACCCGGAGTTTTGCCGAAGCCGACCAACGGGATGTTGAACAACATATCCGGATGACACCGCGGGAACGCTGGCGCATGGCTCGCGCGCTGCGGGACCGGCTGCATCCCAATGCCAAGGACGTGCGCGAATGTCACCAGACCGGATAGATGCAGCCTACTTCTCGCCCGATATCCGCGAATTCATTGGAGCGCTGGATGCGTATGGAGTGCGATATGTCATAGTTGGTGGTGAGGCGGTCATCTATTACGGGCTGGTGAGGCGGTCATCTATTACGGGCACGCGCGATATACCGGTGACGTGGATTTTTTCTACGCGAGTGACGAAGCCAATGCGAAGGCGCTGTTTGAGGCCCTGATCAGATTCTGGGATGGCGACGTGCCCGATGTGCAGAATCACTCAGAATTGATGAAGCCGGGAATGATTATTCAATTCGGACGTCCTCCGAATCGGATTGATCTGTTGAACCGCATCGATGGAGTTGAATTCAAAGAGGCTTTCCGCGACAGCACGGTCGTCGGGCTGGATGCAGGATCGAAGGAGATTCCGATCCGTTATCTCGGCCTCGAGCATCTGGTTCGAAACAAAGCCGCTTCGGGAAGGCCAAAAGATCTCGAAGACTTGCGGTATCTGCAAAAGCGACTGGAAGGCTGATGGGCGGCATCTCCTCACTCGATCCCGTCGCTTGTTGTCTGCGGCGATTTCATGAAAACGCTGTTCGGTTAAATTCGGGTTCGACAGATTTTCGCTCAAGAGGACCAAGGCTGCGCCAGGTTCGATGTTTCGAGAGTCCGCAACTGTACCTCGACAAACTGGCTAAATTGCCGGTTGATTGAGTCAGTCGATTACGTGATTCCCACTATGAAATTGAATCTTCGATTCCCCCATTGGTTGATAGTCCTTACGGCACTTGGTGGCGCTGGTTTGTCGCCGGTTCAGTCTGCCAAGCTGAATCCGCCGGCGGGTTTTCGCGCCTTGTTCAATGGGAAAAATCTAGATGGCTGGCACGGTAACAATCCGCACACGACGGTGCGGGTCAGGACGAGTCGCGAGGAATCCATTGCGGCGCAGCAGGAGGAATTCAAGGCGCATTGGTCGATTGAGAACGGCGAACTGGTGAATGACGGCCATGGTCCTTATGCGACCACCGATAAAGTATTTGGCGACGTTGAGTTTCACATCGAATACAAGACCGTCGCAAAGGCGGACAGCGGGATTTATTTGCGCGGCACGCCGCAGGTGCAAATATGGGACACGACCGAAGCAGGT
>CALBIE010000353.1 GCA_937893495.1 uncultured Verrucomicrobiales bacterium
TAAGCGTCTCCGACGCGTCGCAATCTCACATGCCATTCAGATGAAACGCCGCTGAATGAATGATCCGTCGCACAGATTTACCTGTTGCATTCGAAATAGGCTGTGGTACAACCCCCGGTCCCGTAATCGGGCGGAACAGAAAAAACGAAAGATTTCAGTATGTCACAACACAGCAGTTTACGTGGAGCAAGTACCGTCGGTGCCAAGCGCAGTGTCCTTAAGCGCTACGAGCGGGTGGAACTTCTCAAGAAACGCGGCCAATGGAAGGACGGAGAGAAAGTCCTTGGCTTGAAAAAAACCAAGCCGGACGTCTAGACCTTTCGACAACGAACGGGCCGGACCGTTGCTCTCAGCGGCCGGCCCTTTGTCTTGTCCGGATACGGTATCGGAACGAGTCGGAAATCTCCTATTGCGGGCCAGCGACAGTTTCATACTGAAATCAGACTGCTACTGAATACCGATCCCTCCAGCGCCGGGCTTTGCTGAGATTCGGCCCGGGCGGAAGGGATTAAAACGGGACGGTGAAAAGAATTTATCCAAATAGAGTGAGAGCACTCTGTCTCACGACAGCATCCTCCTATTCGAGTGAACGTGTAATTCACCATGCAGGTCCGGCTACAAAAATTTCTGGCTGACGCCGGCGTGGCTTCTCGCCGCGCCTGCGAGGAATACATTTTAAATGGTCGCGTATTCGTCAACGGCCATCCCGTGCGAATGCTCGGCTCAAAAGTTGATCCTTCCGCTGACAAAGTGGTAGTGGACGGTCACCTCATTCGGACGCGCAAGAAGTTCTACGTCGTTCTCCACAAACCCCGCGGCTTCGTCTGCACCCGGAGTGATGAGCTGGGTCGCCGGAAGGTGATGGATCTGCTGCCAAAGGAATGGGCCCATATTTACCCGGTGGGACGACTCGACAAGGAGACCGAAGGGCTGCTTCTCCTGACCAACGACGGCGATTTCTCGCTCCGTATGACTCATCCACGGTATCAGGTGACCAAAAAATATATCGCCTCGGTAATGGGCCGGGTGCGTCCGGCGCATCTGGAGCGGATCAGAAACGGCATCGTGGACAAGGGCGAAAAACTTCAGGCACAAGCCACCCGCCTGTTGGAGGCGAACAACTCCCACAGCCTGGTAGAACTGGATTTAACCGAAGGAAAGAACCGCGAAGTGCGCCGGCTCTTCGAATCGCAGGAACTTGTTATCGAGCGACTCGTCCGCGTACAAATCGGCCAGATTCGCCTCGGAGAGCTTCCTTCGGGCAAATGGCGGACGTTGACAGACGGCGAGATTAAATCTCTACTAGCCCCATCATGAACGTCAAATCAGTCTGGTTTTCGATGATTGCTTTTTGCGTCGCCTTTTCAGCCTTGGCCGAAGAAGGCATCGTCAACGGCACCAAAGTCAATGTCCGCGGAAAGGCCACGCTTCAGAGTGAAGTGGTGACCCAGTTGCAGAAGGGGGATAAAGTCAACGTCGTCGAGGAACTTTCGCCAGTTAAACCGGGCGCTAAAGAACCAGGCAAATGGCTGAAAATCGCCCTCCCTTCCAACACCCCGGTCTGGGTCAGTGCGGGTTTCGTCGAGGCCGGTCTGGTCAAAGCCACCCGACTGAACGTGCGGGCAGGTCCAGGCGAGAACTACAGCGTTCTTGGCCGTCTGTCCAAGGGGGATGCCGTTCGTGAGATTCGCAAGGCCGGCGAATGGCTGGAGATTGAGCCGGCGAAAGCGATGCACGGATACGTGGCTTCGTTCCTGATCGATCGAGTGCCTTCGGCGCCAGCACCGATTGCCTCCGCGCCGGTTCCGATACCTGTAGTGGAACCGATTACCGCAATTACGGAGACTACGAGCACCTCACCGACCCCTCTGACTTTGCCTCCCCTGACCGAAGTTGCCGTTGAACCAATCACGCCAATCACGCCAATCACGCCAATCACGCCAATCACGCCAATCACGCCAATCACGTCAATCGAAGGTCAAAACGTTCCCTTGTCCGATCCGACAATTCCGGCACCTTTCACCTCAACGACGGATCCTTTGATGACGTCGTCTTCCGGCACACCCGGTCTGGCCACAAGTCCGGAAACCGTCACGACCGTCGTAAAACCTTCTCCCTTGATGACGCTCCCGACAGAAAAGGCGGCGGACGAAGGACCGGTCGTGTATCGCGTCGAGCCTTCCACGCGCAAGAAGACCTGGCTGGGTCGCATGTGGGCACGTCTGACGACGAAGGAATCATCGAGTGATGAACCCAAAACACCGACCGGTAAATTTCATCAGCCACCGACTGCGACAGACGAATCGGGTCCCGCGCCAGTTCGTATCATCACTCGCGAAGGAGTGGTCGTGAAGTCGTGGAATGTCCAGAGCCCGAGCGACTATGCGCTTAAGGAAGTCTATACAGGAACGATCATCAATTACCTCTGGACCACCTCCACCAATATCCCCTGGGACAAGTTGCAGGGCCGCACCGTAATTGTCAGTGGAGAAGAAGCGGTGGATCCCCGCTGGCCGCGCACGCCGGTTCTCCGCATCGAAACCCTCAAGACGATTGACAACGATGGAGAAGGTTAATCTGATTGATGGTCGAGCCATCGCGGAGGAAATCCACACCGAAACCAAAAAACGAGTTGCTGCCGTTCTGAGCCGCGGCATCCAACCAGGTCTGGCATTTGTTCGAGTGGGTGAAGATCCCGCCTCTCGCGTGTACGTGGGAATGAAGGAGAAGAAATGCGCCGAACTCGGCATTCGCTCGGAAACCTTTGTCCGACCGGAGACGACCACGCAGGTCGAACTTCTCCAGTTGATAACGCAACTCAATGCCGACCCGAATTATCACGGCATCCTCGTTCAGGCACCGCTCCCGCCTCACATCGATGAAACAATCGTGTTTGCAATGGTCTCGCCGGCGAAAGACGTCGATGGGTTCCATCCCATCAATGTCGGCAAGCTGATGCTCGGCGATGAAACGGGCTTTCGTCCATGCACACCCGCCGGGGTGCACGAATTGCTGATCCGTTCAGGAGTGGAGACCAACGGCGCGCAGGTCGTCGTGCTGGGCCGCGGCAACATCGTCGGCAAACCGATGACCGCGATTCTCTGCCAGAAATCGAAAACCGCCAACGCCACCGTCACCCTCTGTCATTCACGCACAAAAGACATCGCCGAACATTGTCGGCGCGCGGACATCATCATTGCCGCGATGGGGGTGGCCCGATTCGTCACCGCCGACATGGTCAAGGAAGGCGCGACAGTCATTGATGTGGGTGTCAATCGAATCGACGACTCGTCCGTGCCGAAAGGCTATCGTCTCGTCGGTGATGTGGATTTTGAAAACGTGCAGCCAAAGGCCGGACTCATCACCCCCAATCCGGGTGGAGTCGGACCGATGACGATCGCCATGCTGATGCAAAATACCGTACGGGCGGCCGAAGCCGTCACCACACCGCAGTAAATACTTTTTCAACGACCGGAACCAAGATTAATGAACCCTCAAAGAATCCTCCCCGACCTGCAATCCGCCCTGCTCTGCGAAGATGTTCGCCAGGAAGCCTCAGGCAATTTCATTCTGCTCGGCATCACCGCACTCATTCGCGTGCCGCAGATTCCAATCACCGCGATGAAACTCTGCGCTTTTACTCGCTGGACGTGCGGACTCGGCCAGTTCACTGAATGCACCCGCCTGCTCGCACCTGACCAGACGACCGTATTGCGCGAAAGCAAGGTGAAGTTTTTGTTGCAGGATCCCGTCCACAACGCCAGCAACCTCTCCGTGTTCACAAACGTAGAATTGAAGGAGGCCGGCGTTTATCATTTGGAGGTGCTCGTCGATGACGTCATGAAGATTCGGGTGCCCGTGCCGGTCGCAGTCGCGCCCGTGCAGCAGCCGGATCGACCGGCCGCGGCAGCCGGGGAAGCAGACTCAACACCGCCGGAACCGGCCGCCGACTAGCCTCCAACGCGGATATTTCGACACACGATCTCTTCCGAAGGGGGAGATTGCGCGCCCTGCCGGGCGTGTGCTTGAATCTCACCAATGGTCGAGACCGATGATGCCGTTCCCACGCCTGTCGCGTGGCAGCCGATCACGCCGACCGGGATTGCGGCCTTTGCGAACGCACCCTTACGACGCCTGCTGACAGTTCAAGCGGTGATTGGCCTGTTCCTGATGGCGGCGTTCATCACCTACTTCGCTCGCACATGGGTACCCGTGATTTCCGAAGTGACCCAATTGCTTCCCGAAACCTCTATTATTCGTGACGGACAGTTACACTGGCCACCCGACACGCCACCAATTCTCGTCGAAAATTCATTCTTCAGTCTGGCCGTCGCCCGGCAGCAGGCCAGGCCGGCAGGCCAGACCGCAGACTTCAAGATCGAATTGTCACGCGACGAACTCAAGATGACATCACTGCTGGGGTACTGGAGTTTCACTTATCCTCGCTGGGCGGAGATTCCACTCACCCGCGCGGAACTGGAACCCAAATGGGGCGCGTGGCTTCCGGCACTCCTGGCCGGCATTTCCGGCCTGATAACCTTCGGCATCTGGCTCTCCTGGTGCGGACTGGCCGCCGTGTACTCCTGGCCACTTCGAGTAATGGTTTACTTCCGGGATCGGCAGACCAGCCGGCTCGGATGCTGGAAACTTTCTTCCGCCGCATTGCTGCCCGGAGCTCTGCTGATGGGTATGGCAACGCTGCTCTACGCATTGGAACAAATACCGCTGGTCGGCGTCATCGTCGCCTTCGGAATTCATCTGGTGATGGGCCCGGTGTATGCCTTCCTCTCGGCGTTTGCGCTACCATTGCTGCCCGAGGCCGCGACCCTCAAGGGAAATCCTTTCTCGGATTCGGACAAGAAAAAATCATCAACTCAGGGACGCAAAAATCCCTTTCGCCGTCGTTAGCTCGTTCAGTTGCAACGCACGGAGAAATATCCCGACTCCCGGGTTGCGAGCATCGTGCCACTTGTATATGCTGCGCGCATGGCACCCGTTTCTCTTTGTCTCAGCGTGCTCTCTGCAGGGCTCGTCATCAGTGCCACGACCGGCTGCGTACCGTCGCGAATCGGCGCCACCAATTCCGAGCGCGAATCAAATTATGTCAAGGGTCAGGATCTC
>CALBIE010000354.1 GCA_937893495.1 uncultured Verrucomicrobiales bacterium
GATTGGGCGGTGCCGGCGGCACTTTGTCATAATGCGACCGGTAATAACGATCGCGACTGACCATCTTCAGTCCCGCCGGATAGGGATACTGCCGATATTGCGCAACCCAGATGCGACCGCGCTCATCGAAGCTGAAATAAACCGGCTGCGCCACCAGCGGTTCATTGAGCATCAGGTCCACGACCAGATCATCGGCCGCCTCCATTTTTGAAAATGATTCGGCGGGTGACAGTTTTGCTCCATGCACGAGTTTCTCCGCACGCCCCAGGACACGACTGGATTCATGGAACGAGTCATAGATCGCGGTCGCGGGCTTATCCTTTACCGCTTTACGAGCCAGAGCCGGCGAGTCGCCTCGCTGAAAGTCCCATTTTCCTTCAAAAACACACTCATTGAAATAGTTCATGGTGAACGGTGCCTCGGTGAGAAAACCGCCGTTACCCGTCTCGCAATAAACTCGAACCGCTATTTCATTCCACTGATCCTTCACGAGCAGACCCGGAGGAATCTTGTGTCGATGATTTCCATCCCGGCCGCTTTTGAACTGCGGTGGAAACAGCCCCCCTGCCCCGATCTTTTTCCCGTTCACGAACAATTCGTGGGCATCGGCGAGATTACGAATGTTCAAAATTACGGACTCCGCGAACAAGTCGCGTTCATGCCGGGAGAAGTAGGTGGGGTGTGGTTTCAGCCACGCGCGATACCAGGCCACACCGGTAAACGACTGCGGCCCGGGCACGGACGCCGACTGCCATTCGGCCGAGGGGGATTGAGCGCAGCAAAAAACGAAGGCGAGAAATGGAAGAATTCGACGAGTGGGCATAATCAACAGACCGTTATTCGAATGAAAATATTTACCGGGAAATCTTCCGCACTTAATCGCCAATCAAAACTCATTTTACCTGTTCGATAAACTCCAACAGGTCGGCCATTTGCTGCGCTGAAAGATCTTTGTACAGCTCCTCCGGCATCAACGACTTGCCACCGCTTTTCATTCCCTTGACGGCCGTGCGGACAATTTTTTGTTCGATCCCACTCGCCTGTCTCAGGGTCACCCGGGTCGGTGTTTCAGCGGCGATCACGCCCTCGTAACTTTCGCCGTCGCTCGTATCAATAGTGAATGCCAGGTATTGCGGAGCGACCTCGGCACTCGGACTCAGGATGTTCATGAGCAGCTTCTCGCGCCCGGTTGTTTTGACCGTCACCATGTCCGGTCCCAGAAGGTGGCCCTGCCCGTTCGCACGGTGACAGGAAACACAACGCTCCGTGAAGATTTTTGCGCCAGCCGCCGGATCGCCCTTCGCCGTGAGCGCTGACTGATATTTCTTCTGCAAATCCTTCAAACTCACGGTGACTGCCTTGCCGAAGATTTCCTCGGCCCGCTTCTTCACGGCAGCCGTCTTATGCCCGCGCAGCGATTGAATCTGATAAGGGGAGAAATCGCCTTTCTTCACCAAGCCTTTCTCCACGGCACCAAGCAATGATGCCGTATGTGACGCGCTGTTCAGGAAACGGACCAGCGAAGATTGCCGGCTGTCCGCATCGAGCTTCTCCCACCGATTGAGAATTTCCCGCGGCACGGCTGAATCGGATGAATCGATCAGCAACGCCAGTGCCGCTTTTCGACTGCCGGCTGACCGAGCCGCATCGACGACTGCCAATAATTCCTTGCGGGCACCAGCGCCCCCAATCGCCGCCACGAAACGCATGGCAGCAATTCGCTCCGCGTCGGTCGCATTATCCTGCGACAACGATTCGCCCGCGCGGGCGCGCAATTCGTTGAGGCGACCTTTCACGTCAAGTTCGCTGGCTGATTTGCGCGTTTTTGCGAGACCGGAATTCAGTGCGGCCAAAATCTGAGCTGCCTCGGTCAAATTGGATCCGCGTCCGAGGTAGTCGAGGACCTCCTTGATCTCGAGCGTCTGTGCGCGCCGGCCAATCAGCATTGCCAGATCGGTCAAAAAGGTCGTGGCGCCGCTGTTGCGCAGAAAGCGCGGATCGCGGGCAAGTTGAAAGAACAAATCACCCGCACCGCTTTGCAAAGCGTTGATTACGGCCGCGCGGATCCATTTGGAACTCGCGTCCTTTTTCATAATTGCCGCGAGTGCCGCGCTTTTCTCCGGTGAATCATTCATGCTCATCGTCAAGGCAAGCTGCAGACGAACTCGAGGCGACTCGTCGCCGCCCAGGGTGAGCAGTTTCCGAAAAAGCGGCGACCGCTGACTGCCTCGACCGAAGAATGATTCGCTCAAACGAATCGCGTGCTCACGGACGCGGTCATCGCGGTCGTTAAAAGATGCCATCAAGTGGCTCTCACTCAACGCCAGCATTCCGCTGAGCACATGCAGAGCGTGCAGGCGCGCGAGCGGTTCGCGCGAACGGGCCAACAGGTTCGCCAGATGCGGCACGGCTCTCCGATCCGCGCGTTCGAGCAACAATCTCGCTGCGGTTTCGCGATGCCATCCATTGGCGTGCTCCAGCGTGGCCACCAGCATGGGCGTGCGGTAATAGGCCAGCCGGACTTCGCCGGGATGCTTAAACCCATCCGGCACGATTCGGTAGATGCGGCCCCGATCGTTGCCACTATTCAAGTCGAGATGCCGCTTGATTTCCTCTGGAATCGACCATGGGTGCTCAATCGTTTCGCGATACATATCCGCGATGTAAAGGCATCCGTCGGGCCCATTCTGAAAATGCACCGGGCGGAACCAATTGTCGGTCGAAGCGATGAACTCGAGTTTTTGTTCGTCATCCGGTCTGTGAGCGATCAGATCGATCCCATTCTCGTCCACGATTTTCCGGTGAACCAGATTACCCCCGGCGTCGCCCACAAAGAGGTTATCACTGAATCCAGCTCCCAGCGCGTTGCCCTTGTAAACAGTGATGCCCGTCGCGCCGGTGAAATAACCGGAGACGCGGCCACCGCCCTCGACCGAGCCGCGAACCACCCCGCTGATTCGCCAGCGAGTGCGAATGACGCGCCAGGGTTCGTCCGAACTCAACCGGAATACCTCAGCCGCGCCACCTTCCCGGGCAATCGCCACCTGAGGCGACGGCATTGAGTAGTATTGATTCCGACCCAGATAACGATAGTCGTAAACGGAGTGCTGGGCATGGCTGGAATTGCTGCACATGAACTTGCGCCCCTGTGAATCAAAACTCATTCCATACTGTCCTCCCCCGGTCTCCGACCGAAGATCGAGATTGCGGGGATCAAAACTGAAATCAACCCGTCGCATCGAAATGCCTTGGTCGCTGGCGTCACCCGCCCGCTTGACCAGATTGCCGCCCGTCGTCCCGCAACTCCCGTGAATGCGACCGTCGATGCCCCACTGAAAGCTGTTGAACAAGGCCTGCACGTTCAGGCGATCGACGCCTCCGGCGAATCCGGTGAAGACGACCTTGCGCTCGTCGGCTTTACCGTCGCCGTCCTTGTCCTTGACCCAGAAGATGTCGGGAGTGGCGCCAATAAAAAGGCCGCCATCATAACAAACGAGAGCGGTGGGCCACGGCAGATTGTCCGCGTAAACCGTACTCTGGTCGAACTTCCCGTCAGCATCCGTGTCCACCAGCATCCGCACGCGACCCAGATGCGGCTTCTCCTCGCGGCGCTCGGAATAATCGATCATCTCGATTACGAACAACCGGCCATGCTCGTCAAAGCACATGGTGATGGGATCGATCACGAGTGGTTCATGTGCGACGAGCTCCAGTTTGAAGCCAGGTTTTACCTTGAATGTTTTAAGAACATCGGCCGGTTCCGTTGCCGGAATACGCGGCATATCCCTGGAATCCACGGTCAGCTCGGCAGCAGGAATTGCAGGAATGAACAGGCCTAAAGAAAGAAAGATTAAATGAATCCGGGACATACGCGGATTAGGACGCAACGAGAATCCGATTTCGTCAATCGTTATTGACGGATCGTTGAAACGAATCGATCCAAATCGGCGGCCGCATTGCCGCGCAATTTGGCCTTGCCCCGCATCTTTCCGATGGTGGACGACCATTCCGAGCCCGAGAATGAGGCGGGATCATACGTCTTGTGGCACTCCGTGCAGGCACCACCGGAGAGGACGTAACGTCCCTCCTTGATTTGATCGGCGGAAAAGCCGTTCTGAAATTTCGCTACCACCGGCTGCACATTCTGCCAATCGCCCGGCGGAACCTCCACTGATCCGGCTACCGGTGCGGCAGGCGCTGCCGGTTCCACAAGGGCGGCAATCTCCGCTTTCTTCTTCGATTCCTTTTTGTTTTTGACAACCATCACGGCAATCGCAATAGCGGCCACGGCGACCACTGATCCGACGAGAAGCCCAACGACCCATTTCCATTTCGCGCCACCGATCTCGAGTGTCTCGCCAACGTCGCCGCTCTCCAGGGCCAGTGGAGTTGGCAAGCGACAGTGCGGGCAATTGGCAATGGAACCCACTGACTCGACGGGATACTCAATCCGCCCGCCACAATGTTCACAATCGCATTTTAGAAATCCGCTCGCCATTT
>CALBIE010000355.1 GCA_937893495.1 uncultured Verrucomicrobiales bacterium
GGGCAGAAAGCGACTACGGCCTGTCAGTTGCACATGCGTAAGTTCAAGGACGGTGATGTCATCACCATTGAACCATGGCGCGCACGGGCATTCCCGGTAATTCGTGATCTGGTCGTGGACCGGGATGCCTTCGAAAGGATTATCCAGGCCGGAGGGTTCATCTCGGTCAGTACCGGTGGCGCGCCGGATGCCAATGCGCTGCCCGTCTCAAAGGAAATTTCGGATGAATCGATGGACGCCGCGCAGTGCATCGGCTGCGGTGCGTGTGTCGCTGCCTGTAAGAATGCTTCAGCGATGTTATTTGTGGCTGCCAAGGTTTCACACCTCAATCTGCTGCCCCAGGGCAAACCAGAGAAGGATAGCCGCGTCTGGAACATGGTCAACCAGATGGACAAGGAAGGCTTCGGTTCCTGCACGGTGACGGGAAGCTGTGAGGCGGTGTGTCCCAAGGAAATCTCTCTGAATTTCATCGCGAAAATGAACCGCGATTACGCCGTGACGCTGATCAATCGGTAATCGATTTCATTTATCAGAACTGCCTGAAAAAAGGCCGCCCGAAGGCGGCCTTTCGCAATTTTGTCCACGGAGGGTTAGTCCACATACATTATCTCATTGCTGAGCAGGAGAACCTGAGCGTATTTCTCCCACGTACTCAGCGACTTGGTCGCGGACCCTTCCTGCTCGAGATAGAAATCCTCGCCAGAACTCCAGACCGATTTAGGTCCTTGAATCTGTTGCCCGTTGTTCATTCCCATCCGCGCGTTGTAGTTCATGTTGTTCACTGCGGCCTGCCCGGCATTGGCTTTGACGACACTGCCGCCAAGATCTTTCGCGCTCGGAAGAAACGGCATCCCGGCATCGAGCAGTCGCATGGAAGCCGACCAGGCGAAGCCGTCGCCCACCGGTGTGCCACGTGGGTCGATTACGAAATCCACCGTGTCGCCGATCGCCACTTTCAACTTCGGCACTTTGGTGGCATATCGATTACCGAATGCGACAAAGCGACCAATTTCGAACTGCTCCTTGAAGACAATGAATCCAGCCACGCCATCTCCCGAGCGGCTGCCGTGCTCAAGGATGCCGTCGATACTAAACGTTCCGCTTTGGGGTGCAGTCCAGCGGCGAATGACGGAGACACCGGAATTGGGACCAGGAAAACCGCCGTCTGCTGTCAGTCGAGCATAGCCGAAACGTTGGTCCGGATAGCGTTCGCCGCCTTGATAAGCCCCATCGCCAACGCTGTAATGCGGCAGAGGAGTGAATCGCAAAAGCTTGCGCGTTCGCGGGTCATATTGCCCGAAGCCATAAGTCCAGATGGCTTTTGGCTTCAGCGTCTTTTCCAGATCATGCTGCTTCTCAAGGAACCGGATGCCGATCTTGGTTTCAAGGGGCGTCGGTTTGCGTTGGAAGGTCAGTTCGTAGAGCTTCTCAATCTTCTGTGGCTCATCGATCTTTGTTTGCACTTCTTCGCGCATTACGATGCCCCGAGCCAGTTCAGCAATGAAACCGCTGTTCATCATAAACAACGCCTGCTGTGGCACAGTGGAATTGAATCGCTGCCCTGTCGTTGAGAGCGGGTTGGCGAAATCAAAGGTCTGAAAAATCGTGCCCAGATTCTGCCGATCTATGTAACCGTAAACCGTGCGCTTCATTGTATAAGGCGCCTGCATCAGATCAACCGGCTTGCCACCGACGGTGGGATCTATCTGACCACTGACGTGGAGCAGTGAATCACGAAAACCCTCGAAGTCCAGCCGCCGTCGGTTCATCCGCCAGAAATTCTGGTTCGCCGAATCCACCAGCATGCTCTTGGGATTGATGTCGCTGCCCTGCCGGTAGGTGGCCGAGGTCATGATGAGTTTGTGGAGCTTTTTGAGCGACCACTTATTGTCCATGAACCATTTGGCCAGGTAATCCATCATTTCCGGATGAGTTGGATCAGCGGCACGAACGCCAAAGTCCGTCGGAGTGCCTACAATCGGCGCGCCGAAGTGGTGCATCCAGGCGCGATTAATCATCACCCGCGCAGTCAGCGGATTTCGTTTGCTGCCGATCTTGAAGGCAAGGTCGAGCCGGCCACTGCCGCGCTCGGAAAATGGCTTGCCGCCCGGATCCAACACATCGATGAATTTTCGTTTGACGGCCTCACCACGATCTCGGGCATTGCCTTTTATAAAGATCACGGGTTCGCGGGGTTTAGCCAAATCCGCGACCGCCATGGCGCGTCCTGGTGCCCCCGGATGAGTCATTTCAAGCCGTTCTTCTGCATCTGTGAAGGTGCGGTTTTCTTCGTTTTGAATGCGCCGATTGTCCATTCGTGCCAGCTGATCGTAGGACACATTAACAGGAGAGCGCCGGGCGTAATAAACCTGGCGAATTTCTTCCCAGTCCTTGTCCTCGAGCTTGGTGATGGACGCGATGGACGCGTCTTTCTTCGCGACCCGTTCCTTGTAATCCTTTGCCACGGCCTTGGCCCAATGGTTCTCGGCATCCTGAAACAGCCGGGCGTAGCGCTCCGCCACCGTTTGCATGCTTTTCAAAGGAGTTGAAAATAACCGCGCCACATTCGGATTGATCTTGTTCGACACCGGCTTGCCATCGTTCCAGTATTTTTTCGACAGTGCGCGAGAATCGTTATACTCAATCGATTCAACCTTTTGGACGAGCCGGCGATAAAGCTGCCCCCCCATGTTTACAAAGTTTTTTGGATCGTACGCCGGGCCGGTTCCGTCGCCGGAGTCATCGATCATCAAAGGTTGTCGAACCGCGACGAAGTTCGTGACCGTTTTGGTTTTGATAATCTTGAGATAATCCTTCCAAGGTTGAAACACGCGGTCGCCGTCTTTTTTAGTCCGATCCTTCATAAAACGATTCCAACTCTGGGCCACTTCCGCTTCAAGTTTGGTATTCTCTTCGAACCGATCCGTCGCCGCGCGTCCGCTAAGCGGATAGTTGGTCGTCGTGTTCATGTAGTGGGACACCATCATGTAGGCCACGGTATTGCTCTTGGCTTCGCCCAGGTAATCGTTGACTTTGTCGCGCTTGAACTGTTCGCGATCATACTTCAGGCGAGCGACCCGATAGAGATAGTTCGTGTACTCTGGATTCAACTGCGGGTTCTCAATCAACGGTTTGTTCTCATTGACCAGTTGGATGCTGTCGAAGACGCCGTACAGGCCGTAATAGTCTTTCTGGGAAACCGGGTCGAATTTGTGATCATGACAGCGGGCGCAATAGACGGACAGGCACATCGTGCCGCGCGTCAAAACGTCGATCTGGTCATCAATCAATTCCTGCTGATTGTTCCAGCCGCGTGAGATGGACAGGAAGCCAAGCGCGGCCAGATCCTCTTTCTGGGTGCCGTGAATCAAGTCTGCGGCAATCTGCTCACGAAGAAACTGGTCGTACGGCTTGTCATCGTTGATGGACTTGACCACCCAGTCGCGATAAGTCCATGCGTGGACCATGCGATTGCGCATACCGCGGTTCAGGTTGCCTCCCCGAGTATCGGCATACCGTGCCACGTCGAGCCAATAGCGCCCCCAACGTTCACCGTAATGTTCAGAGGCCAACAGCGTGTCGATAACCTTCTCCCATGCGTCCGGCGCTTTGTCGGTCATGAACGCTTCGACTTCTTCCATCGTCGGCGGCATACCAATGAGGTCAAAATACGCCCGGCGAATCAACGTCCAACGGTCCGCTTCAGGTGACGGCAGCAATTGCTTCTCTTCCATCTTGGTTAAGATAAACAGGTCAATGTCATTCTTGACCCAGCGAGTCAAATGAGACTTCGGTTTCGGAATGATCTGCTCGGTAACGGGCTTAAAGGCCCAGTGCTCCCTGGCCTTGGCCAGATCCTGATCGGATTTGAGGACGACCGCCTTTTTTCCGACGCGTGGATCGGGCGCTCCCATCTGAACCCAGTTTTGGAGATCGGCGATGATATTGGCCGGCAACTTTCCGCCGGGAGGCATTTGCAGATTCGGATCAGCCCAGCTAATCGCCTTGATCATCAGACTCTTGCCCGGATCCCCGGGAACAACCGCCGGACCGGAGGAGCCACCCAGGCGGGCGCCCTTTTTGCTGTCCAATTGCAGGTTGCCCTTGACGTTTCCCTCGCCGCTATGGCAGTCAAAACAGTAGTCAATCAGGGCGGGCCTGATTTTGGATTCGAAAAATTCGAGTTCGCTGGGTGTCAATGGACGATCATTCTGCGCGTTTGCCAGATGACCAGACGAAATTATCGCGAGACCGATACAGGCGGCCATTGCCAATTTTCCGATGCCTTGCCTTTTCATAGTATTCTTCAATTCGTTGCCAACCTTCCAATTTTAAAAGAAAAAAACGGGCGCGTGGTTCACACGCGCCCGTCGTGAATTATTCAGGCGAAGAGCGCCTTGACCGGCTGAGCGCCACTCACATCCGTGAGCCGGAAATCGCGTCCGCTGTTGCGGAATGTGAGTTTCTCCGAGTCAAAACCGAGCGCATGGAGAATGGTCGAGTGCAACTGGTGAACATGCACCTTGTTATCGACCGAAGCAGCACCCAGTTCATCCGTCGAACCGTAGGCGACGCCACCTTTGATTCCGCCACCCGCCATCCATGACGAAAACGCCCTGGCATTGTGGGAACGACCACCGGGCCCGTCTTCAGTGGAAGATCGGCCAAATTCCGTGCTGGAAACCACCAGAGTGTCTTTCAACAGACCGCGTTGCTTCAAGTCGGTCAGGAATCCGGCGATGGGCTTGTCGATCCGCGAGGCATTGCGTGCGACCGTGCCAAGCACGTTGTTGTGAGTATCCCAACCACCATTCCAGACCTGCACAAAACGCACACCCCGCTCCAACAAACGGCGGGCAATCATGAACTGTCGCGCCTGAGTCTGTCCCGCCATGTCCGGCATGTCAGCCCCATATAATTCCCGCATATTTGCAGGCTCTTTGGCCACGTCAAATGCTTCGGTTGCATCTGCCTGCATGCGATAAGCCAGTTCAAACGATTGAATCCGCGCTTCGAGTTTGTCCTCAGACTGGCGCTTCTGTTTGTGAATTTCGTTCAGCTTATTGAGCAAATCCAGCTGTGACCGCTGCTCCCGACCGCTGGTGAACTGGCTCTTGATGTTCTCAATGATCTTCTCAATCTCGGTGTTGTTCGGGTCAACGTAGGCTCCCTGAAACGCGCCGGGCATAAAGGCCGACTGCCAGTTCTTGGCGCCCTGTCCCGGATAACCACCCGGATTCATG
>CALBIE010000356.1 GCA_937893495.1 uncultured Verrucomicrobiales bacterium
ATCACGCGCTCCGGCATCAGGCGCAGTGTGGCGGGCAATAATGGAGTGATGGACTGGTCGCTCAAGTGATGGAGAAGCATCAGAAAGCTGAGGACCGCGTTACCGTTGGTGCTGCCGTTGTCATGGGTATTATCATGAGTTTCGCCAGCGTGGGATTCTTTTCGACCATAGCGCTGATTTGGACATGGATATCCGAGAGTTTCGCCGAAGCGGTCGCGGCATTCGCAGTCGTTTGCCTCGTTTCCTGCCCGGTTCTACTTTTCTTTCCAATCATGGGACTCTGTGTTTCCTTGAGCAATAAGTCTTGGTACGCTCTGAAACTGTGGACCGCCAGCACAACCGTTTCCATCTTGATCAATGTCACCGCTGGAGGGGCCGCGCTTCTGCTGGGCTCGTGGCTCCAAAATTAAAAATAGAGGGAACAGAGCGAACAAGTCGGTCGAGATAACAGGCTACCTGGCGCGAGACTTGAGTTTCTTGACCAACCGATGGTTCGTTCTTGCCCGATCCGGCGTAATCTCGTCAGCATTGTCAGGTTTCGAAAGGGGATTGAAAGATTCCGCCAGGTCTTGGAGTGCGCGCGCTGCTGCGCCGCTTTCGAGCGTGAAAGAGGCGGTAGGATCACGGGAATGGAGAGGGCGTGAGAGCGGCATTCAATTCGGCGAGAGCGACGGGTATTCCATTGGACACGTCTTGCTTCGCGCCAGCGCGCCCAAAAAGCGGCGCAGCAATGCACGCACTCCAAGACGCGGGCGCGCAATTTGTCAGCACCCTGTCATTGCAGCCCCTTGTCACGAATCGCGGGAGACACTGACCCGTCGTTGGAAATGACAGTCCTCCGGTAATCCAGCAACGCTTTTCGAAGCATCTCGTTCGGGCCGGGCGGGTTCAGCAATGCCTCGACAAAGGCACCTGATGAAGCGGCATTCAACTTGATGGACGCTTCGTCATTCTGATTGTCGATAAGAAGGGGCTTTTGCATACCAATCGGTGCTCCCTTCAATCCACAAACTCACGCTCCTGCTCGCGGACGACGAGAACCGGACAACGGGAATGGCGCACGATCCGTTCGGCCGTTGAGCCAAGCAGGAAATGGCGCAGCGCGCTCTGTCCATGGGTCGTCACAATTGTCAGGTCGGTTTTCAGCCGGTTGGCGGCTTCCGTGATTTCCAGATACGGACTGCCACTCAACACTTCCTGTTTCACGACGCCTGGGTCCTGCAGGTTGGCCTTTGACCACTTGCCGAGTTCCGTCTTCGCGGAATCAACCAGGGCGCTTTCCTCCAACAGACCCGCCATCTGATTGACATCGGTTGGCAACACACTGGGTACTACATGCGCCAGACAGACAGCGGAACCAAACTTGCTCGCCAACGCCTCGGCATACCGAATCGCTTTGGATGATTCCGCGGATAAATCTGTCGGCACCAGAATGTTCTTCAGGCGGAATCCGGGCGGCTGTTCACTTTTCTCAAAACTCGATTTCCGGACAGTCCAGACCGGGCACGGCGCGTGGCGAACGACCTGCTCGGCCGTTCCTCCGAGAAAACTGTGCAGCAAATCACTGTCACCGTGCGTGGCGATCAGCAAAACATCCGCGTTCAATTCTTTGGCCGCCTCGCTGATCTCGAGCGTTGCATCACCGCATCGAACGGCAGTCTTTATCACCACCCCATCGGGCACGTTGGTTTCTGCGATCATTTTGCTGAGTTTATCGAGGGCGATGTCCCGCAGTTCATGGTCGCGCTTTACCAGATGAGCATATCCCCACGAGGGATACACCGGTGGCTCGACCACAAAGAGCAGAGTGATCTCCGATTGAAACTCACGCGCCACTTCGATCGCGTATTCGAACACAAAGGTAGAAAGGCCCGTGAGATCCACCGGTACCAGCATCCGGTTCAGGTGAATTCGCCCACTGGCACGACCGCTCGGGGCCGATTCCGCGTTGCTTGTGTCCATTTTACTCATAACGATCTTTCTGATGGAATATAGACTGGCGAAACAACAATTCCATCCCCTGAGCGAAAAATCTCAACCGTTTCTTGCCAATAATTTGGCGAAAAATTCAGACTTTGCCACCACCTCTTCCGGCGTCCCGAACGCCGCTACTTCGCCACGCTCAAGGACCAGCACGCGATCAGCGTCGCGAATCATTTCCGGCTGATGCGCCACCACAATGATGGTTTTACCCGCGGCCGACCGCTTGAGGGCCGCAGCAATCTGACGCTCGTTTTCGGCATCAAGCGCACTGGTCGGTTCATCCAGCAAAAGTAACGGCGCATTCTTCAGGAAAGCCCGTGCGAGGCAGAGTCGCTGGCATTCACCCACGCTCAGACGCGCGTTGCCCTCCCCCACAATCGAATCATAGTCATCCACCAGGCGCTCGATAAACTCTGCTGCTCCGGCAGCTCGCGCCGCATCCACGATTCGTTCACGCGAGGCATCGGGGTCGCCGAGGGCGATATTTTCAGCAACTGAACCGGGAAAGAGAACGGGTTCCTGCGGCACTACTCCGATCTGTTTTCGCAAATCGTGCAGACGCAGCTCACGCAGAGGTTGACCATCCAATCGGACTTCGCCCGATTCGGGATCGTAGAACCGAGAGATAAGGTTCAGCACAGTTGTCTTGCCAGCGCCACTTGGTCCGACAACGGCCAGTTTCCATCCCGGTTCAATGGCAAAAGATACGCTCCGCAAAACCGGCCGCTGCTCATTATAGCCGAATGTGAGATCGCTGAATTCCAATGCGCCTTGAACCTGCGTCACCGATCGCGCCTGGGGCAAGTCGGACACTTCGTCACTCGAATCCAAAACGTCAAAGACCCGATTCGCGCCGGCTTTCGCGCCTGCGACAGTCGAGCCGACGTGCGACAACTGATTCAGTGGATCGTAAAACTGGCCGAGGTAAGCGACGAACACCAGCAACTCACCAATCGTCATGTTGCCGGCCTGGACCTCCCGGGCTCCCATCCAGACGATGGCGGCAATGCCGGCGGCAAATATCGCACCTACTATAAACAGATAACCAACCTCCCAACCGTGCTGAGAATAGCGAAGCCCACGGGATTTTTCTATGCGCCCGCCAAAGCGCCGGCCCTCGACGGCTTCGCGGGTGAACACGCGAATCACCGGTAACGCCAACATCGTTTGCTGGGCCATGGCCGTGATACGGCCTTCGGCTTCCTGCGCATCGGTGCTTTTGGAGGCCATTCGCTTTCCGAAAAACCGCATGGCCACCAGTAATGCCGGCACCGTTGCCAGCGCGACCAGAGTCAGTGGCATGTTGACTCGCGCCATAATAGTCAGCATCAGCACGAGCGAGAGGCAGGCACTGCAAAACGCCACGACACCCTGTTGAAACAAAGTTTGAAACGCGCATGTGTCCCACGCAATGCGATGAACCAGGTCGCCGGCTGAATGATTCTGGTGATACCGCGAGGAAAGGCGCAGCAGACGTTCATACACCACTGAACGAATGCGTTTCAGACCGTCCAGACCGATGCCGATAGAGATCCAATTATACAGTGCTGATAACATGGCCTGCAGGAGGTGTGCCGACAGCAACAGACCCGTCAGTAAGAGCAAGAGCGCGCCAAAATTCTTCGAATTGGACTCGGTGGCCCCGGACAGACCTCGCACCCAATCGGGAAGTGGCTTGTCTCCCAGCAATGAATCCACGATCACCGCGAGCGGCCAGGGCTTGAGCAGCCCGGCGCACACGGAAAGGCCGATCAGAAGCAACACCACTGCCAATCCAACGTGGTTGGGTGCGAAGAACGAGAATGCGCGCCGGAATGTGTTCACTGGACTGCGGCGGAGATGGACTTGAAATAAATCAGCCCGATACCGTTGATCTTCACCCGAGCCTAACTGGGAGAAACCGACAGAAGCAATTATTAGTTGGTCGCCCTTCGACGGCAACATACTGAACGGGCCGACAACGAAAGCCCGGGTAAACCTTTTCCAGCATCGCCGCAGTGTCTTTGCGCCTACGCCTTTATCTCCATCAGGAAACCGATCAACTTGCGAAGGCGCTCCTCAACCGAGACCGTCTCCAGGATTTCCTGCCGGTGAAACGAACTCTGAATGAGCGAGCACGAAACCATATCCGCCAACTGTTCGGGAGAATCGACCGCTTGTAGCTTTTCCATAAATCGGTTGACTGATTTTTCATCCAGGGCGGGCGGGTTCGGATGTTCACCCGGTTCGATGCGGGCGGCGAGGAGTTCCTTCAACCTGCCCATCAAGGCGTCAGCGGTTACGCTGCATTCTTCTTGCATCGGCAGCGGTGCAATTTCGACAACCCGATAAGGCTTGTATTGCACGCTCCGCACAATGGCCACGCGGTCAAGACCCTGCAGGATGAGGTTACTCGTGCCATCCTCGTTCTGCACTGAGGCCCGAATCAGACCGACGCCGCCGACCGGAACCGCCGTTTCCTGGTGACCGCCGGGTTTCAGCATGGCGACCGCAAACATCCGGTTTCCTTCGAGAACATCGGCCAACATGCGCCGATAACGCGGTTCAAAAATGAATAGCGGCAACATCATCCCGGGAAACAAGGTCACGTTGGAAAGAATCATCACCGGCACGCGAGACGGAATGGTGGGGCCCATGGAGACAGCATAACCGAAGCCTTTGGATTCGCAAAATTCGATTTCACCATCGATCGGCCCGGAACAAGTCGCGACCGGGATGCCGCAGTCATCTGGATTGTACACAGTGCGGTTTGATTCCGATTAAAAAAGGGCGTATTCGGGCGAAGCCGCCGGAGGAGCGCGGACTTCAGTCCGCAGAGGCGTTGCAGTGCAGAAATCTTCCGTAACCCGGTGACGATGTTTGCAGGTGGACGTTACTGCGGCGTAAATGTTCCGGGGGCTCTGCCCGAATGCGCCCGACTAAAAAAGACCCTCTCAGCCTGACTTGTCAAACGGGGGAGAATCTGGACAATCAATTCCATGAACCCAGCCTGGTCCCGCATTCTCTTGTTCACGTTGCTGCTACCGCTTACCTCAGCGGGCGCCGCGAGTTACTTCGCCTCCACCTTTACGGCCGATGTCACCGTGCCGATGAATCACGGAATGATGGGCGGACTCTGGAAATCGCGCTCCGTGGCCGATCCGCTCTATGCCAAGGGCGTCGTGCTATCCGGTGGAGGCAAACCGGTCGTGTTTGTCTCGGTGGATTGGTGTGAAATTCGTAACGAAGCGTATGACCGCTGGCGTGATGTCATTGCTGACGCGGCCGGCACAACGCGCGAACGGGTGCTGGTCAGCAGCATTCACCAACACGACACCCCGATTGCTGACCTCGCCGCGCAGCGAATGCTCAATGAAAAAAAACGCGAGGGAAGCATCTGCGATCTCGAATTCCACGAAACTGCGGTTCAGCGAGTGGCCGCCGCCGTCCGCGCCTCTCTGAAGAACAAACAACCCGTCACCCACATCGGGACTGGCCAGGCGAAAGTGAAAGAGATTGCCTCCAATCGACGCTACTTGTTGCCCGATGGCCGACCCTCCTACAACCGCGGCAGTTCAAGCGGACGCAATGTGCTCGCCCGGGAGGCGCCCGAAGGCACGATTGATCCCTGGTTGAAGACTCTGAGTTTCTGGAATGGCGACAAACCGGTTGCGGCACTGAGCGGCTACGCGACGCATCCAATGAGTTATTATCGGACCGGCGCTGTTTCAGCCGATTTCCCGGGCATGGCGCGTGCGCACCGGCAGACGGAAACCCCCGATTGCCTTCAAGTCTATTTCAGCGGCGCGAGCGGGAATGTCACTGCTGGCAAATACAACGACGGCGCACGGACCAATCGCGCCGTCCTCGCGAACAAACTCTATGACGGAATGGTGAGTGCCTGGGAGACGACGAAACGCCATTCGCTCAAGCGCGTCGAATTCCGCAACACCAGGGTTCGGCTGGAACCTCGCGATCACGATGAATTCAAGGTCGCTGCACTTGAGAAACAAATGATGGGCACCAATTCCTGGCAACAGTGCCTGGCGGCCATGGGGTTGAGTTGGCGCAAACGCGCGGATGCCGGGCAGACCATCGATGTGCCGGTAATCGATTTTGGCGTGGCTCAGTTTCTCTTGCTGCCAGGGGAAATCTATGTGGAGTACCAATTGGCGGCACAGGCGATGCGACCGGACTCCTTCGTGTTCGTCGCCGGCTACGGTGAATGTGCGCCCGGCTACATTCCAACCGAGAAAAACTGGGAAGAACGAGACGGCAATCTGCGCGATTGGTGCTGGGTGCATCCCGGTGCGGAGAAGCCGCTGCTCGACGCGATTCGCAAATCGTTGAACGCGGAATGAAGTGAATCAATCGGTCTCGGCCAGCAACGCGGCGATCACCTGCGCGTACACCCGGTGACCGAAATCGTTCGGATGGTTCACGCCATTACCCGTCAAATCCAAGTAATCTTTCAAACGGAGAAACTCAGTCCAGACCGTGGTCAGGTCGGCGACGGCGATACCGGGTTTCACCAATTGGTTCAGCGCATCGCGATAGGGTTCGAAGAGCTCGTGCTTCAGGTAGGTCCAGTTCCGGTTTCCCAGCATCGACGCGACCAGGATGAATTCCGCCTCGGGAACCTGCTCACGTGTCTTCCCGATGATCGCGGAAATGTTGGTTTTGAATTCAGTGGCTGGCACGCGCGCCGAATCGTTCATCCCGAAGGCGACAATGACCAAATCGGGTTTTGCGGCCGCGACCTGATCGACCATTGAGATCCCCCAGTGACTCGCCTTTCCGCCGACTGAGAGATTAGTGAGACTGACCGTGGTGCGATAAACGGCTTCCAGATGCAGCTTCAACAACTCCGGATAGGCTGGTTGATGTGGTGCCCCGCCACCCCATCCGGACGCATTGCACCCCGTCGATATGCTGTCGCCGAGGACCACGATTGAGAACGGCTTTCCCGCCCGCAGAGTGGCAATCGATCGTGGGAGCGCTTTTTCGTTGAATGCCGAGACGGGCGAAGGACAATCCGTGAGTAGCCGGGTGTAGGTGATGCAGGTCTGCATCTGGTGATATTCCAGCTTCGCCCCGAAGAGGATTTCACCATTGCCGTCGCGATGGGTCAGTCGGTGGCGTTGGGAGCCGTCGGGTCGGCGAAGGTCGGCCACGGTTCGCGAGACAATGCGCGAATCCGGCGGAAGGACAATCTCGCGCGATTTTGCATTCCAAGTGAAATCGCGGCCTTCCCGATACGCGATCGTGTTCTCCCCGTTTCGGACGGACAACACCCGCTTGATGGAAAACAATACCTTGCCACGGGCAATTCCGCTGGCCGGATCCTTGATGAACAGAATCGGTTCGTCCTTGAGGGTTTCACCCAGCCAGAACGGTCGCAGCGAACCCGGCGAATACTTCCAGGCAGTCGCATCCGGCTCCGCGGCGGCGGCGCTGGACGCGATGATGAGCGGCAAAACGAGAGCCAAAAGCAAGTGTCGGTGCATTGATGAAAAGTTTGGTCTTAACGGATCCAGAAGTCAAATCGGCGAGAATAGTAAGTGGAAAACCTGTTTCGATGGATACTTTTCTCACGGCTACTCTGTGCAATAATTCGCGGGAGATGTTTGAGTTCGCCAGAACGAATTCTGACAGTACGTTCGTGCCAGCGGATCTGACCGATCACGAAGTGGACGCGTATTCGTTGTTGCGAAATAGTGGGGCAATTGGCGCAACCCATAATAAGTATCGATTTTTTCTTAACGCCACAAAAACGTCCTCCGTTCGTAGAATCATTCCGCAGGCGCTTCAGAAAAAAGTTGCCTCACTCGATCCGATAGAGAATCAGGCAGTCGGGGAGTTCGCGTTGCAGGCGTGCGTGGCCTTTGGCGGAAACCTTCGTTTCGTAGACAATCAACTGTCGCAACTGCTTCAATCCGCGAAGTTGCATGATACCGTCATCGGTCACAGCGGTATTATGCAACCAGAGTTTCTGAAGACGAACGAGCGATTGCAGATGGCGCAGCCCCTCATCGGTGACTTTGGTCTCGCCAAGGTGAAGTCCGGTCAGGTTTGTCAAACCCGTCAGATGCGCCAGCCCTCCGTCAGTGACGGCAGTGTCGCGAAGGCCGAGATACTTGAGTTGCACGGCTTTCGAGAGGTGTTTGAGTCCGGTGTCGGTGATTCTGTTCCCG
>CALBIE010000357.1 GCA_937893495.1 uncultured Verrucomicrobiales bacterium
CACATAATAAGCCACGATTCGCTTTGGATCATTTCCAAGTTCGGCCGCAATCCGGCGCCTTGCTTCATGGACGGGAGTAATCAGTGGGTCAGTTTTCATTAGTAGTCGTCTCCCAATAGTGCCATGGGTGTGATGATGTCCGGGACATGTAGTCCGAGCAAAGTGTTGACCCGGCGAATGTGGCCCGTCTTGTTCGCGTTGGCAAGATGTTGGCAGTTCCAAGTCAACAAAATATCGCATTTATGAAACGACGCCAAAGCCAGATGCAGGGCGTCGCCGAACGGATCGTTGGGCATGACATATCGATTCAGGTAAATGGAAACGATGTCTGAGATTTCGTTCGCGACAGGGAGTAAATCGATGCCTTTCATCAAATCGATCTTCTCCTGTTGAAAGGGATGATCCGATTTCGCCAATTCATTTAGAACTGGATCGCTGGTGACGAGCATGAATTCGCTTCGATGTCGATCCCACCACGCGCGCGTCCAATCTCGGCGGGCGATAATTTTTGGATCCGTACGCTCGTCGAAGTAAGTGCTCGGAATCGTCGTTTCGATGTAAACCAGGTCCATATTCGCATCCAAGAGACACTTAGCCCACGCTGCCTTCGAGGCTGACACCCAGGAGTTTCTGGGCTTCGACGGCAAATTCCATCGGCAGTTCGCGGAAGACTTCCTTGCAGAAACCGTTGACGATCATGTTCACGGCGTCCTGCGTCTCAAGCCCGCGCTGGTTCAGATAGAAAATCTGGTCCTCGCCGACCTTGGAGGTGGAAGCTTCGTGCTCAACCTGGCTGGTCATGTTCTGCACGTCGATGTAGGGGAAGGTATGTGCGCCGCATTTGTCGCCGATGAGGAGCGAGTCGCATTGCGAAAAATTGCGGGCGTTCGTGGCTCCTTTCATCACTTTCACCTGACCGCGATAGCTGTTTTGTCCGCGTCCGGCAGAAATGCCCTTGGAAATGATGGTGCTCTTCGTGTTTTTTCCGATGTGCACCATCTTGGTGCCGGTGTCTGCCTGCTGATAATTGTTCGTCAGTGCCACTGAGTAAAATTCGCCGACGGAATTGTCGCCCTGCAGAATGCAACTCGGATACTTCCAGGTGATTGCTGAACCCGTTTCCACCTGCGTCCAGGAAATCTTCGAGTTGGCGCCTTTGCACAGGCCGCGCTTGGTCACGAAATTGTAGATGCCGCCCTTGCCGTTTTTGTCGCCCGGATACCAGTTCTGGACGGTGCTGTATTTCACCTGGGCGTTTTCCATGGCGATAATCTCAACGACTGCGGCATGGAGCTGATTCTCGTCGCGCATGGGTGCCGTGCAGCCCTCGAGGTAACTCACGGATGCGCCTTCTTCGGCGACAATCAGCGTGCGCTCGAACTGGCCTGTGTTGGCCGCGTTGATGCGGAAGTAGGTGGACAACTCCATCGGGCAACGCACGCCCTTGGGGATATAGCAAAACGATCCATCGCTGAAGACTGCGGAATTGAGCGCGGCGTAATAATTGTCGGTAGTCGGAACGACCGAACCGAGATATTTTTGGATCAAGTCCGGATGCGCCTTCACCGCCTCGGAGAAGGAACAAAAGATGATTCCTTGCTTTTCGAGTTCCACACGAAATGTCGTGGCCACCGAAACGCTGTCGATTACCGCATCGACGGCGACGCCGGAGAGACGCTTCTGTTCGTTGAGCGAGATGCCGAGCTTGTCAAATGTCGCGCGGACTTCCGGATCAACTTCGTCGAGACTGTTCAACTGCTTTTTCTTTTTGGGCGCGGAGTAGTAGCTGCTGGCCTGAAAATCAACCGGTGGATACTTTACGTTCGGCCATTTCGGTTCCGACATTTTCAGCCAATGGCGATAGGCCTTCAGGCGCCAATTGAGGAGAAACTCCGGCTCTTCCTTCTTGGTGGAGATCAGCCGGACAACGTCCTCGTTCAAGCCCGGCGGAACCGTTTCCGAGTCGAATTCCGACACGAAGCCATACTTGTAGTCCGTTTGAACAAATTCCTCGATGGTATCCAATGACTCGCTCATGAAATCTTCTGGTTAGTTGGCTGACTGCTTCGCCTTCGCCGAGCAATCGGGACAAAGGCCGTGAATATTGGTGTCGATGTTCTGAAGTTTGAATCCCCGCGGCAGTTTGAACTTCGCCTGATCCGGTGAAATGGTCTGCAAAATGTCGTAAACACTGCCGCATTCGTCGCAGTAGAAATGGGAATGCGGCTTCATGTTCGGGCAATAGCGCGTCGCGCCGCGGTCCAGATTGACCTGTTTGACCATCTCGCACTTCACGAGCGCGTCGAGGCAGTTGTAAACGGTGGCCATCGAGATTTCCGGCATGGATTCCTTGGCCCGCAGGAAGACCTGATCGGCGGTCGGATGATCCATTTTGGTCATCAGGATCTCATGCACATGCTGGCGCTGCGGCGTGACGCGCAGTCCACTGTGCGTCAGCCGTTTGTTCAACTGCTCGTCCTGTTCGATGGGGGCGTATTTCGTCCTCGACACCATGGCCGGGGAAAATAGCGGCGTCGGGCTTCCTGTCAATATTTAGAATAATTCTAAATTCAATTCCCCGATTTCGGAGCAAAAAGGCCTTTTTGCCAGTCGAGATAATCCGAATAGAGTCCGCTGAAACCGGCGACCATCTCGGTTGGTGCCATGAAAGCACCCAGCCAGCCTGGCTCCTCCTGATACGAGCGCTTGGCCAGTCCGGCAAGAAATCCGGCCGACATGAGGTAAAACAGCGCCAGCATGATCAGCAGGGACGCGACCTTTTTTGCCGGATGAACCCGCCATGGATCCTTGCCCTTGACCTTGATGTCATACGGATCGGTCGGAATGGTAGATGGGTTTTCTGGTTCGTCGGACATAATTCGTCCCCTGATTCTAACGCTATCTGGCGGTTTGTCACTCGCGAGATGGAGCAATCTGTGCTGCGCCTTTTTTCAGAGCGAAAATGATTTTTTGAGATTGAAGCCTGGGTGCCCTCGCCCGGAGTTGCGGCTATTCAACCTGCAATGTGCGCCGCGTACCGTGCCCTGCCTACAGCGAAGGTATCTGCCTTCCAAAATTGAAAAGTCTAAAAAGCCTCAGACTTCTCGCACTCGCACCCTGTTCGGGTGCGAATATTGACCGTCCGAAAATCCATGCGACGCAAATCGCCGGTCAACAGTTTCCCAATCATTGGCGTTTCCGCCCCGGTAATGATCTTGATGGCTTCCACCGCCGCCATGGAACCGATGGTCGCCGACACGGCTCCCAATACGGGAAACTGTCGTTTCCAGTCCGGCGGCGCTTCAGGATAAACGCAGCGCATGCAGGGTCCTTTGCCCGCCCAATAGACACTGAGTTGGATCTCAAAATCGTACATTGCTGCGTCCACCATCGGCTTGCCGGCGCGAACGCAGGCGTCGTTCATCGCGAAGCGCTCGGGAAACAACGGCGCGCAACTGACCACGACGTCCGATCGCGCGACGAGGTTTTCCACGTTCACTTCCGAAATGTTCTCCGGCACGACTTCGATTGCAATATGAGGATTGAATTCGCGCAGCCGTTGTTCGATTGAGGATGCGCGCGAGGTGCCAATCGCCTCGTCCGTCATCAGCAACTGGCGGTTCAGATCACTCCGCTTGATGTTGCCCGCATGGGCGATGATGAGTCGTCCGACCCCGGCCGCAGCAAGCCCCAATGCGACGGAGCCACCGACCCCGCCGCAGCGGGAGATCAGAACGGATGCCCCTTTTAATTTGCGCTGACCTTCCTCGCCGACGCCGGGACACCACATCTGCCATTCGTAGCGCGCGCGATCCCCGGCGGTGAGATCGGGCAGATTCATATTGATTTCAGGGAGTCAATATTCACTTCCTCTGCCTTTCCGTCGTGAAGATAGAAGACAATGTCCGCGAGTTGTATGGCTTCCTGTCGGCTGTGAGTTATGTGGAGAGAAGTGATCTTGTGTTCGGTCTGGATTCGCTTCAGCAAGGTGGCCATATCGTCGCGCGTGTCCTCATCCAGGGCAGAGAGGGGTTCGTCCAGCAACAACAATTTCGGGTGCGCCGCCAGGGCGCGACCCAGCGCAACACGTTGTTTCTCGCCGCCGGATAAATCTGCCGGTAGCCGGTTCAGCAGGTGAGTTACGCCAAGTTCTTCTGCCAGTAAATCCACAATCGTCTTGATTTGCTCGGAGGCTGTTTTGCGAAGCATTGGTGCGAAACCGATCTGCTCACGGACGGTCATTGTGGGAAACAGCGCGCCGTCTTGCGGAACATAGCCGACACCGCGTTTTCCAGGAGGCTCGTCCGTAATCTCATCGTCGCCGATCCAGATTCGCCCGGCATGCAACTCCCGCAGGCCACAGATGATTTCCGTGATACTGGTTTTGCCACAGCCGGTTTTGCCCATCAAAACGGCATATTTGCCGGCGGGAATCTCGAATGAAACGTTGTCCAGTCGGAAAGCTCCAGCACTCCAGCAGATATTCTCCAGGCGAATCATATTTTTTCTCCCGCCCAGCGAACGGCCACGAGAACGACCATCGCGAACGCGACCATCAACATGCTTACCGCAACGGCCGCTTCCAGGTTTCCGACGCTGAGTTCCAGCCAGACCGTGGTCGGCAGCACTTCAGTTTTCATTCGGGTCGCTCCGGCGAAAACAAGAATGGGACCGAATTCTCCCAGACTGCGAGCCCACGCAACGCTGGCCGCCGCGAGCATGCCTCGCCAAGCGGCCGGCAGCGTCACCAGGCAGACCGCTTTGCCGCGGGAACAACCGAGCGTCATGGCCACATCCTCGGGTCGAGATGACAGATGATCGAAAGTTCCTCGCATGGTGCGAATGGCAAATGCCGCACCGATAACCAGTTGAGCCAGTACCACGCCATAGACCGTGTAGGTAAACGGAATTCCCTTTTCGATGAAATGTCCGACGGCGGTCTGGAAAAAAATCAACAGACAGAGCCCGATGACCATTGGTGGCAGGACAATCGGAATATCCAGTGCGGCTTCCACGATCGATTTGCCGCGAAAATTTCCGCGCGCCAGCAGGTATCCGGATGGAACGGCCAACAGCAGTGAGAGCAGGGCGGTTACCGAGCAGGTGAACAGACTCAAGAATATCGAGTACTGGATTTGCCGGGAATTCAGCGCCTTCAACAGGTCGCCCGGGGAACTGTAAGCCGCCGTGGCCACCAGCATCGCCACAATGAACAGCAGGTAAACCCCTGTAACAACGGAAAGGGAAATCCAAAAAACTGAATCACGTGTTCGACCGGGCACGGCACTGTTGTCGGTTTAATTGCCCGGAGGATCAAGCCGGGAAGTCGCGGGCGGACGGCACCCGGGTCGGCTGCAGCAACCCAGTGTGAAACTTCCGTTCGAAGTCTTCCGTGTCATCAGGATTCAGGGTTGGCGCGCAAAACCACAAAATCCTGACCTCAGATGACGGGTCCAATGGCTGCTTGCCCGCACGCCTTTGCCGCAGTATGATTTCGGCATGCTCGCAATTCGGCTTGATGCAAAAACAGAGGAACGATTGGAACGCCTTGCCAGGAAAACCGGGCGCTCCAAGACCTTCCATGCGCGCGAGGCGATTATCGAACACCTTGAGGAGATGGAAGATATTGAACTCGCCGCCAAAAGGCTTGGGCGGCCCGGAAAAACCCTTTCACCCGAGCAAGTGAAGCGTGAACTGGACCTACAGGTTTGACGAGCGGGCATTGAAGGATTTGAGGAAGCTCGGCCGTCAGGCCCAGCGGGAAATCGTTTCGTACCTGGATGAGCGGATTTCCGGTAATTCCGATCCGCGCCGATTCGGAAAGGCGTTGAAGGCGGAACTGTCGGGACTTTGGCGCTATCGCGTGCGGGATTGTCGTGTGATTTGCCAAATCCGCGATGAGGAATTGATCGTTCTCGTTGTGGTGGTGGGCCACCGTAAGAATGTTTATGATTAGACTGCGGGTCACCTGTTGCTCACGACCGAGTTGTGCCCGTTACCAAATCCTTCCACTGGCCATGTCCGGGGCTTACCTTTCCCGTCCACCAAACAACGCGGGTTTGAATTCTCGGTTAGAGCGTCAACCGATCAGGGCGTCACCCTGGCTCAGTTCAGCTCGCACCCCTTCGATATCTTCGGGCGGGATTCGCCACAGCAACAACTTGCCACGCTGCTCAGTACTCTGCGCCGATTGCGCTTCGATATACTCACCCAGTGTTTTTCCGCTGCCGCATGGTTGCTTCCGTTGCTGCTCGTTCAGAAGCATGAGCGGATAAACACCCCTCAGCTTGGTGAACTTCACTTCTGGCTGCGCCATGTACCAGGCGTTCAGCGCGGTCTGCTCGTCAGCCCCCAGCTTCCCATTGTCTAACCCGAGAACATGAAAGTCGGGCTGACGCTCCACTCTGTCAGCAAACGCCAAGCCGAATGTCCAGTCGTGAAGTTCAAATGCTTCATTGGCGATTCTCTCAAAAACCTGTCCTCCAAATTCCGCCAAGCCTTCGTTGACCACTATGCAAAGCAAGATTTCAGACGGTGCGATAAAACTCAGGCTGGCTTTTGCGATCCTATCGTACGAAGGCGCATCCGATGAAAACGCGTACAGGCCTATGGTCCATTCAGTTTCTGCTGTGTCTTGACTCATGGTGATGTGTCCGCGTGGGTCTCACGACAACTGGTGGAGTAGGTGTAAATCCATTGTTACGAAGCTGCTGGTCTAGAGCCGAGTTTCGGCTCCTGAGAAAATCCGGAACATCCGTTCTGGATTGCACCTTGACCCGGCGAACCACGTTGTTGTCGTAGATCAAAGTGACATCCGGACGACGATTCGGGCTAATCGTTTTGGGGTCCAATCTCAATGCCCGATTATAGCCGTGATCCAAATGCACACTCGTCACGTTCAGCTTCTTCGCTTCTGTAATCGCCTCTCGATACGTCCTTACTTGATGCGCTGAATTGTTGGCCGTCCTTTGCTCTGTCCCTTGAATTTTAGCCTTCCAAGATTTGTCGACTGTGCTCTTTGGGGCATTTAATTCGTCCGATTTTGAGTTTTCCTCGCCTGAGGAAGCAAAAACACCCGTCATACTGCATGTCGCCGCAAACAGCAGGGCGAGCAGTAGTCGTAGTGCGGGCTTCATTTCTTTCTTGGTGGCCGTTGTTTCGGTGACAGCGAGCGCCGTTGCCTGTCATTCGGCATACGAATCAGACACGCTAAGCAGCCGCTCCCCCAGCCCTGACTCGGAGAACACGAAATCTTCCATTATGAGTCTTCCCATAGCGGACGCATGTTTCTCCCGGATTGGTTTACCTTCATTCAGATCGGCGATCATCCGATCGAGGGATTGCCTAATTTCCGGTAAGAAGGCGAAGTGGTCGGGCGTTGAAAGTGCCCTTTCAACTGCGCTTCGACAAGAGTGTAATTCGGCAGACAAGTTCATCGGATTGGAACAGCAACTCGGAGGGCAGGGAGGTAAATTTGAACGCCACCACCAACGGCATTCCCACCAAATCCAGCTTCCCCTGCCTGGCCGGCAACTTTTCCGCGCAGAATTTGAGTCCCCGCCGGGATCTCGAACCGTGTGAGGTTCTGCGCAGTATTGCCTTCCGGGAGCGCCAAGTAACGTTGGGCGTTGCCAGGTTTCGTATATGGTTTTGGCGAGAACCAAGGGGAGCCAACTTCAGATGCCCTACCTCCCCAGCGCCTGTAAACAACGAGCGGCTCAGTCAATTCGACCAATTTAGGATCACTTCGGAACGAACGTGAGACCGCTCCACGATACTTCGTCGGCACGATGTCGAGCGCATTGCCTACGCTCTTTGGGGCATTAAACCGAACCGAGCTTGGACTTTCCGGGTCCGCGTGGGCGGACGCACCCGTCGTAATCAAAACCGCGAGCAGTACGATGCCCTGCACTCGTCGTAGTCCCACATTCCGGATCATCGTAGGAATATTGGAGGAGATTCTTCAATCGATCACGCCAATTTTACCGGTCGCCAGCCTTCCCGAACCGCCGCACTTTCCCATCCATACTGGCGACGAAGAGGCTGCCTTGCGCGACGGCCATGCCGTCCCACACTGGCGGGCTTTTGAGTTCGACGCCCGCGCTCTGTTGGCCGGTCGTGATGTCCACAGTCCAGAGGCTGCCGCCGCGCAGTCCGA
>CALBIE010000358.1 GCA_937893495.1 uncultured Verrucomicrobiales bacterium
CCATCGTTGTATTCATATCAATGTGCGTCGCCGACAGTGGACGAAATAACTTCTTCGGCCGAGGTGGTCCCATTCAATACCTTGCGGACACCATCCTCGCGCAAGCTGCGCATGCCGCTTTCCAGCGCCCGGGCCCGGAGCACTGTATTGGAGACTTTGTCGTAAATCAGTTTGCGTACATTATCATCCACCACAAAAATCTCGAAGATACCGAAGCGACCGCGATAACCGTTGGTGCAGTCCTTACAACCTTTGCCACGTGAAACATTGGCGCCGTTGAGCATTTCCGGAGTGATGCTCAATTCCCGCATCTCCTTCTCCGTCAATTCAGCCGGTTCCGGGCATTTCTTGCAGGTCTTGCGGACCAGCCGTTGAGCCATGAACGCACGAGCGGCCGACGCCACCAGAAAGGGCTTAATCCCAATGTCGATCAGACGCGACACGGCGCTGGGAGCATCATTCGTGTGCAGAGTCGAGAATACCAAGTGACCGGTCAACGACGCATTAATAGCGATCGTCGCCGTCTCCATGTCACGAATTTCCCCGAGCATCACGATATTGGGTGCCTGACGCAGCATTGCGCGCAACGCAGCAGCAAAGGTCAATCCGGCCGCAGCGTTCACCTGGACCTGATTAATGCCAGCCAACACGTATTCCACCGGATCTTCGACGGTGATGATTTTGCGATCCGGTCGGTTGATGTAGTTAAGGCATGAATAGAGAGTCGTCGTTTTGCCTGAACCCGTCGGGCCCGTGACCAGTAGAATGCCATCCGGCAATCCGATCAGTCGCTCGAAAGTCTGCTGGTCATCCGACATGAAACCCAATTCAGCGAGACCCAGCTTAAGACCACTCTTGTCCAGAATACGCATGACGATGCTCTCGCCGTGCGTGGTCGGAAGACAGTTCACCCGCAAATCAATCGGCTTTCCGACAATCTCCAACTGGATGCGACCATCCTGCGGGATGCGCCGTTCGGCGATTGACATGCCGGACTGAATCTTAAGGCGACTAATGATGGCGGCTTGCAGCCTTTTCGGAGGACTGCTCTGCTCCGCCAGCACGCCGTCAACGCGATACCGAATTCGCAATCGCTTCTCCAAGGGTTCAACATGAATATCCGACGCTCTGCCTTTGAAAGCCTCGGCGATAATGCTGTTCACCAGCTTGATCAGCGGCGCATCCGCCTCGAGCGCCGCCTCGTCCTCCCCAAAGTCGTCACCCTTGACGAAGCCAAGGTCAATCTCACCTTCCGTGAGGTCGGTGATCATGCTGGAGACTGACTCATCTGCCGTACCGTAATATTTCGAAACCAGGACGTTAATCTGATCCTGCGTCGCCACCCGGAACTCAATCGAATCCACCTTGATGATGTGGCGCAAGCTGTCCATGGCATCGAGATCGGATGGATCCGCAAGCGCGACGGTAAGGACGCCATCTCCGTAGAATACCGGGATGATGTTGTACTTCTTGACCACGTGTCGCGGAACCTGCTCGATGACCTCGTCTTCCAGGTTCATCCCCATCAGATCGATGGTTTCCATCCCGAACTGAATGGCCTTGGCCTGCGTCAGGTGAGCTGGAGCAATTATCTGCGCGGCCAGCAGACGATCAATGACACCTTGATCCTCAAATTCACCCGATTCAACTTCTGCCCGAGCGATGGTGACATCGTCTTCGGACACCAACCCCATATCGGCAAGGGTCTCGACCAAATAATCGTCTTTTACGGCCACAATTAGTCCTTAAAACTCAATGGGTTTAACGGCTTGTTGAAGCATGTTACTGAACGCCAACCGCTTGTCAAATTCCGCGTAATCGGCTTTTCACCTGAACCTACTGGCGAACCGGAGTTTCTGACAATTACAGGAAAACCATTATTCGTCGGCGAGTTCACCGGGAAATCCCTGCTGTCGCAGCGCCTCGTAGAGCACCAGCGCCACACAGTTTCCCAGATTCAACGACCGGGATTGAGAATTGAACATTGGAATTCGCAACCAGCAGCTCTCGTTTTCGGATAACAATCCCCGCGGGAGCCCTGCCGTTTCCCGACCGAATACGAGATAATCATCGTCGCCAAACTCAACTTCGGCGTAATGCCGTGGTCCTCCCGACTCAACGAACCACAGGCGGGCTTCAGCGCCGCACGCTTCGCGGAACGAGGTCCAGTCCGGCCAGCGCCGCCAATTCACCTGCTGCCAATAATCCATCCCGGCGCGCCGCATCTGCCGGTTATCCATTTGAAACCCAAGCGGCTCAATCAGGTGCAGTCGCGTTCCGGTTGCCGCGCAGAGTCGGGCGACGTTTCCTGTGTTGGGAGGAATCTCCGGTTCAACCAACACGACATTCACTTGCTCGGCCTCCGTCCCGGTTTTGAATAATAAACCTTCCACAAGACCAGCCCCTGGGCGGGAACATTCACGCCGGCCGCCGTGCGACATTTCTTTTTCAAAATTCCCTTCACGTCCACCGGCAACAGCTTGCCGTAACCCACCTCCAGCAAGGTGCCGACAATTCCCCGGCACATCTTGTAAAGAAATCCGTCGCCTTCGATAATCACCGTCAACAACCGGCCGCTCTGGCGCACGTCACACCGCGTCAACGTTCGCACCGTCGTTTCCATCTCGTAAGCACGATTGGCGGCGAGCGACTTGAAGTCCTTGCGGCCAAGGAAATGGCCGGCCGCCTGACGCATCGCCGCCACGTTCAATTTCCGAGGCACCTGCCACGCGGTTCGATTCAGCAACGGGTTCATCGCGCGATCATTCCAGATGAAATAACGGTACTGTTTGCCCTTCGCATCAAAACGCGCATGAAAATCTCCCGGGCAACGAACGGCCCGGACAATCCGAATATCCGGCGGCAAATTGGCATTGATGGCCAGCGTCAGTTTGTCCGGCGACATTTTGAATTCGGCACGAGGGATGTCCACGTGCGCCATCATCCCCATGGCATGCACCCCGGCATCGGTCCGGCTGGAGCTGTGTATCCGCTTCACGGATGGAAATATTATCCCGAATGCCTGTTCGATTTTCTCCTGCACGCCCGTCTCGCCCTTCTGCACCTGCCAACCGGCGTAATCCGTCCCGTCATAGGCAATGGTCAGCTTGAATCGCCGATCATCCGGATTCTGCTTATTCGCTCTCACTTAAATTGACCTGTTGAGAATCGAGGAAACTCTGCAGCAAAATCGCCGCCGCCATCTTGTCCACCTTTTCCTTGCGCTTCTCCCGTCGCACATTTCCCTGAATGAGGAGCCGGTTTGCCTCCACGGACGTCAGCCGTTCATCCCAGGCACGAATGGGCACTTGAATCGTTTCCTTCAGTTGTTCGATGAATTTTTTCACCTTGTCCGTCGCGGGACCGTAAGTGCCATTCATATTGCGGGGCATGCCGATCACGATTTGTTCGACAGATTTCTCCCGAATCAGTTCTTCCAATCTCGCGAGGAACTCCACGAACGGCTCGGCCGGGAAGAAATCAAACGGTTGGGCAATCATCTGTAACTCGTCGCTGAGCGCCAGACCGATTCGCTTAGTGCCGTGATCAATTCCGAGTATCCTCATGACTTCGATCCGTCTCAGAGCGACTTCATCACCGTGGCAGCCGCCTTTACGGTCTTGTCGATATCCTCGGTGGAATGAGCCGTCGAAAGAAAGCCGGCCTCAAACTGTGAAGGTGCCAGGTAAACCCCGGCATCGAGCATCCCGTGAAAATAGCGCCCGAATACCTCTCGATCTGATTTCATCGCGTCATCCAGGTTGTAAACCGGCCGACCGGCAAAGTAGCCGCAGAACATCGAACCACAGCGCTGGAAGGTGACGGTGGCATTCGCTGATTTCGCGGCGCTGCTCAATCCCTGCTCCAACGCCGCACCAAGTTCCTCCAATCGTCGATACGCGTCGCCCGATTTCAATTCCTCCAGCGCCGCAATGCCCGCCGCCATCGCCAGCGGATTCCCACTCAGCGTTCCCGCCTGATACACGGGACCAAGTGGCGCGAGACAATCCATGATCTCAGCCCGCCCACCGAACGCGCCCACAGGCAATCCGCCACCGATAATTTTCCCCAGGCAGGTCAGGTCCGGTTGGATACCGAATCGTTCCTGTGCCCCACCGCGTGCCACGCGAAACCCCGTCATCACTTCGTCAAAGATTAACAACGAACCATCCGCAGTTGTCATCTCGCGGAGCGCTTCGAGAAAGCCGTCTCGCGGCAGAATCAATCCGGCATTGCCAATCACCGGCTCAAGAATGATTCCCGCAATCTGTCCCGTGTTGGCGGCGAACGCGGCTTTTACCGCCTCCGCATCGTTGAACGGCACCACGATGGTGTGTTGCGTGAATTCCTTCGGAACCCCGGCGCTATCCGGGTGCCCGAATGTCAAAGCCCCCGAACCCGCCTTCACCAGCAACGAATCGGCGTGACCGTGGTAACAACCATCAAACTTAATGATCTTGTCCCGCTTCGTGAACCCGCGCGCCAGCCGAATAGCACTCATGCACGCTTCGGTTCCCGAATTGACCATGCGCACCTTTTCAATGCTCGGAAAAAACTCCTTGATGAGCCGAGCCATGGTCACCTCGTGCGGATTCGGAATGCCAAAACTGGTTCCATGGTCCGCGGCTGACTTGATTGCCTCAATGATTTTTGGAAACGCGTGGCCATGAATTGCCGGCCCCCACGTGCCGACGTAGTCCACATACTCGTTACCGTCCAAATCCCACACGTGCGCACCTTGGGCACGATCCACGAAGAATGGTTTTCCACCGACCGCACGGAATGCCCGCACGGGAGAATTCACTCCACCCGGAATGTGCTTCAGCGCCTCCGCAAACATAGCGTCCGATTTTGCCCTCGATATCATCGTCGGAACATTCCCTTATTTCACCGACATCGCTTTTTCACCCTCACCCGTCAGCCGACTCAACTTCGCACTGGCGACATTTTTCTCAAATATTACCGCCTTCACCGGCCATTTACCCAACGGGGGCAGATCGCCGAGGTAATCCTTCGCCACTCCAATTTTTTTTCCCTGCTTATCAAAAAGGTCGAATTCAATGTTCACATTGAAATACTCCATGTTCTTCGAATGATTTGTCACCTCGGCATAAACATACTGCAAATTTCCAACTGCGGCCTTCTCCACCTTGTGTCCCAGCAACTGCAAATCCTCGCCCGCCTTGCGCGGAGTGGGATTGTTGAAGTTGATATCTCCTTCTGACTTCATTGGCGGCGGAGCCTTTTTATAATTGAAGGACTTTTCCGGTTTCGAGCGCTGAATGGGTTTGAAATTCTTTGGCTCATTGCTGGACTCGCCTCCCTCCCCATCTTCAACGTTTTCCGCAACCTGTTTCCCCTTCCTGGACTTCTTGATAGCCGCCACAAAAATCACTCCAAAAATAAGGATGAAACACACTGCTGGAATTCCAATCAGTTGCCACTTGGGCGTCGAATGGCCACCCGTCGCGACCGGAGGGACCGGCGCCCCTGGCATGACATCGGGCAAATCTTTCGGGTCCGGAGCCGGGGGCGGTTGGGTGACAGCCTGAGTTTCCGGCACAGTCAGCACCACCGGCCAATCACAGTGCGGACAAGCCGCCTTGGTGCCGGCAGCCGAGGCGGGAAACTTAATCCGTCCGCCACACTGTTTGCAGTCAATTCTGATCAACTCGTCGCTCATCAATTCTCAATTGGTCAATCAGTGTCCAATTCTACTCAGTTTTCGCCAGTTAAAAAAACGAAGTTTAAAGTTTGAACCGCCAATAAAATTACAGCGGAACGAGTCCGGCGTTCCGGAACGAAAAGAATTACGGAAGTGAGGCCATTCTCACGAAGGCGCCCTCGTGAGGCAAAATCGCCAGCACCTCCGCCGAATTGAGCGCATTCGCATGCCATCCAAGCCAAGCAGCCAGTCGCATCGCGAACGCGAACGACCGCGCGCGATTCGGCCTCCCGGCGACAGGGATACCGATCGCCACGAGGCAACCCTCGGTCGCCCTTTCAAGTAAACCAGCACAGGTACCAGTCGCCCGACATGTGCCGGGCACGGTACAGCGTGCCACCGAACCAGTCTCGCACCACGTCCGCGGTCCTCGAATCGTCCTCTCTGCTACGATCCGGCCGGTCATCAAAATCCTTGAGCATCCTGGTCGGATCATGAACCAGCCCCGCCCAATTGTCCGTGACGCCACGCATCCAATAGAATGCGATTCGAACTGGAGGCCCCTTATCCGTCTGAAAATCGTTCCCTGTAATTGCCCTTCCCTCTTTCCGAGCCTCGAGAACAACGGCGAGCCGCTTTTCGTAATGAGAGCGCAGCAACGCAAATCGAAGATTCTCCCCCAATCCGAATCCGAACGTGTAAAACGCGAAGAGCAAGATGACTCCAGATACGACGGCGACACTCGCAAGCCCACGATGTTTTCGAAACAGCCATAAACCAAATCCGATGAGAATCACGTTGGCCGCGATCAACCCGAAATGTAAAAGAACGATTCCAAAGAAAAACAGTTCCGACAAATCCGGGTAAAAAGTGAAATAGCCCAGCATCAGCACAGGCCACCCGCAAAGAAGTATCCTGGTTGCTCGTTGCGATTCCATCTGGTTTATTCGATGGGGTTCAATCCAACCGTGACAGAGCCGCCATTCTCGCCACCGTTGCCCGATAGTCGCCTGTCTCACCGAATGCGTTGAGTTGCCGTTGCGCCCAGGTTGGACCGGAAGCCATTTGCGCCGCATGATTGAGCCACCGCTCACATTGGAGCCGTTTCGCCGTTGGTTGCAATTGGAGGACCAGATCCTTCACGCATTCGCGGGCCGTCTTGGATTCGTAAGTGATTCCATCCACGATTTTGGCGTCGAGCCCATAACGCGCGGCGCGCCATTTGTTCTGGCGAATCATCATCGGGTGACCGTTGTGTTGATACGTGCCGTAATCAATCTCATCGGACAAATGCACCACGAGGCATTGCGTCAATGCCGCCAGCGCCATCGCGTCCTCGAAACTTCCGGGAGTGTCGCAGATACGCACTTCAATCGTGCCAAAACTGTAGTGCGGCCGGACATCCCACCAGATTTCGCGGATGGAATTGATGAAGCCGGTGTCAATCAAGTGGTTCACCAGCCAGACATACTCGCTCCAATTGCTCATCATCGTCGGCAACCCGGCGGTCGGGAGCATTTCCATCACTTTGGAACGATGCGATTGCAGGCCGGTAACACGGTTTTCCCACCACGGACTGTTGCAACTGAGCGCGAGCAGCACGGGCAGATGCTTCAGGATGCGATCACAAATCATCACGCACTTGTCGCCCGAGTCCACGCCCACGTGGACATGCACGCCGAAGGTGATCAACTGCCGCCCTATGTCCTGCAACAATTCCAGCAACGCCGTGTAACGTTCGCTCGGCGAAGGAATCTGATCCCGCCAGAGGGAAAATGGATGCGTGCCCGTCCAGTAAAGCTTCAGCCCGAGGTCATCCGTGATCTTTTGCACCGCCAGCAGTTTGGCGCGCAAATCCGCCTCCACATCGCCGATGCAGTTTCCCTTCGCGGAGTTGACCTCCAGATAGCATTGCATCAACTCCGGTTTCACCGTGGACTGGAATTCGGCCGGCAGTCGCTCGATGACCTTTTGGATGGAGCTCGACAGAGCCATTGTCTGGCCATCCACCAATGCCATTTCAATTTCCACGCCGACGGTCGGCATGGGGTTTGAGTTAAATTTCAATTTTTGCATCGAATAACCCTGATCGGCAAAACCCTATTCCGCGGATTTGGATTCCGCCCTCAATATCACCGCCCGCGCCATCAATCGCGCGCCAATCCCCAGCGCCTTCTCGTCGATGTCGAACTCCGGCGAATGCAGCGTCGAACAACCGGACGCCGGTTGGCAACCGAGCCGAAACATCGCTCCGCGCACATGTTGCAGATACTCGGCAAAGTCCTCGCCACCCATGCTGGCATGCGACATTTCGTCCACGCGCAATCCATCTGGAATCATCCGCGCGGCCAGGCGAATCGTCTCCGTACAGGCGACGTCATTCACCACTCCAGGACAACCGAATGGAAACGTGAGGTGGATTTCGCAGCCCGTCGTCTTGGCGATGCCCGCAACAATGTCCGCCATGACTTCCTTTGCCCGCGCGCGTGTTCGTTCATCCAGCGCCCGCAGCGTTCCTTTCATCGCCGCTGTCTCCGGAATCACATTGGGGCTGTGACCAGAGGAAACCTGGCCCACAGTCGCGACCACCGGTTGATGCGGGTCCATTCGACGCGGAAACATTTGATACAATCCCAAAATCATCTGCGCGGATGCGGCAATGGGATCAATCGTCTCATGGGGACGCGCCCCATGACCGCCCCGGCCTTTGATGTGAATTTCAAATTCATCGCACGATGCCGTGAACGCACCCGAGCGAACCCCGATGGCACCCGCCGGCCGGGTCGGGTCAAGATGGAGCGCAAAGATTCCCGATACCTCCTCCAATGCCCCGATGGAAATCATCTCCCGCGCGCCCGACGCGGTTTCCTCGGAGGGTTGGAGGATCGCCCGCCAGTGCACATCGTTCGGGAGCAGACCCGCCTGCGCCAGTTCGTGAAGCAAGAATATCGTTCCGGTCACCCCGGCCGCGTGAGCATCGTGACCACACGCATGCATCACGCCGGCCCGCCGGCTTCGGTACTCCGCTTCCTTCGCATCCTGGATCCACAAGGCATCGATGTCCCCGCGAAACGCAACCCGCGAAACATCCGTCTTCAAATCGGAATCAACAATCAAACCACGTCCCTCCGGCCCGATTCGAATCGGCAACCCCGTCTCATTGACAATCTCCGCCAGATAAGCCGTTGTCTCCGTTTCTTCGCCGCTTGGCTCGGGATGTTGATGCAGGTGGCGGCGAATCTCCACCATTCGTCGTTGCAATCGTGAGGCCGCCTGATCGAGCGCCGTCGCCCACCTGGGGATCTTCACCGGAACGCTCGCACCGTCTTCAGTTGTGGATAACGGACTGACCATTGGGTTGATGATGAACGCCTGTGTCAAAATAATCGAAGCGAATCGGGTTTTCGGCAAGCCGGGAGAAATATTCTTTTCCTCTGCCGCGCAAATCCGAACACTCAACCGGTCAACCGCCTCAAGTCCAATGAACAAACCTTTGCTCGCACTTCTTTTGCCGATGTTGCTGTTGGCCGGCTGCGGTGATTTGAAACGGGTCAAGGGCTCTGGCAATGCGAAAACAGAATCGCGTTCCCTAACCGAGTTCATGTTCATCCAGTTTGAGGGCCGTGGGAAGGTGGTTGTGAATGAGGGCAAGGAATCGACCATTCGACTGACGATCGACGACAATCTGCTGCCGCTGATCAGCACGGACGTCAATCATTCCATGCTGACGATCCGGGGAACAAGCAACTACTCATCCACCCTTGGGTTGGTCGCTGAAGTCACGACGCCGCAACTCTGGGCACTGGCGATATCCGGGGCCGGGCATTTGATCGCAAGCAATATCAACTCCACCAATCTTCTTCTGCGCATAACTGGCACCGGAAAAATCCAGGCCAAAGGGACCACACAACGATTGGAATCCAAAATCAGTGGCAGCGGAAACATCGACGCGGAAGAACTCGAAGCCCGATTCGCGGAAATAACAATCATCGGCGCCGGAAACATTCGCGTTCATGTCTCTGACGAATTGACCGTGAAAATCGTTGGGGCAGGCAATGTGCAATATGCGGGCAACCCCAAATCTGTCCGGAAAACGGTGACCGGTGCCGGCGTGGTCAAACCAATCTCGGCCGACCCGAAATTGAAACCCGCCAATATTCCATGAAGTGAACCACAATCTTTATCATTCTTTCCGGTTCCGCACTAATCGGCATGCTCATGGGTGGATTGTTTGGACCGGGTCCAAGGACACTGGCCGGAGACTTCTTTGCCCGGGTCATCCCATGGCGTGAAGTTGAACCGACAGGTGTCGCCATATTCTTCGGCGCAACCGTCGGCGAGGCGCGTTCGGGTGAAGCCCCCGTAGCGCAGGCTTCCAGCCTGCACCACGCGTCCGCCAGCCCGAACAAGGGTCCGGATCACCCACACGCGCCGGTTGGCAAGGCCCCCGTCTCCACAGGCGGGACGCCTGCGCCACAGCAACCCGTAGCACCGGCTTCCAGCCTGCACAAAACCGTTGCCGTGCTGACAATGCTCCGAGTTTTTCTGCAGCGGCGGTTGGCAAGACCACTCGATTCACAGGCGAGACGCCTGCGCTACGGGGGGACGGGTTCCCGGAATCGTTTCTCTCCAACTATGGCTCTGCGGCATAAATGCCGCGCTCCGACTGGGTCCGGTCCCCAATCCCCTTCGCCCAACGCTCGGCAATGAACAACGGGATGAGACCCAACATACCAAACGAGCAGTCAATCAATCGCCAGGCAAAAGGAATTCCACGCAACTGCCCAAACACGATCGCCCAGGGAATCACCAACACGCAGGCCAACTTACCAAAGGTAAACAACCATTGGTTGCGAACCGGATCGCGATAAGCGCCAACCATCGCCAGCGCAATCATGAGATGGCCAAATGCCAGCCAATCCGTCCCGTAGGCGATGAACGGATATTTGCCGTAAGTCTCGATCAATCCGGCTCGGCGTTCGAAGTTGAGTGTTCAAATTACCCTCCCGCCCACATTAGCCGTTGTTCATGCGAGTGAGTAGGCTCCTTCCACTAGGTCGGCCATAAAGCCATGCTCGCGGGCATCCGGCTCTCCAACCACCATGGAACGGTCGAGTCCTTGGTTGATTGTTTCACAGGAGGTTTCTGGAAGCAGAACACACGCATGACACGCGGCGAGGTTGGCCATTCTTGACCCTTGGCCTCCGAGTTGTTCAGAGCATACAGGATCGGCGGAGCACCAAGAGGCGCGGCCAAGCGCGCGCTGCATGACGGGACCAAGTCGTTCGGGACGCCCAAGCCGGACCAGCCCACCCAAGGTTCCTTCGGAATCACCGGCGGCGGTGTAGACCATGAAGCCGGCCATCGGCGCATCCGGATCGGCGGAAATGTAGAGACGCTCGCGCAATGCAGCAGTGCTGTAGCCGCACTCGAAGACGAGCTGATTGATGAGGATGTGCGCGAGGCTGTGAATCAACAAATAGCGGGAAGCCCAGATCCGGTCCGCCGCGCCCAGCGGCGGGAGAGTCTGGAACACGCCGCCGAGACGATGGACGAACCCGTCATCGAGCCGATCTGCCAGCCATGCAGCATGATCCGTCTGCCATTGGGCGAGGCGAGGCTCGTCCAGCTCAAGGTAGATGCCTTCGCCGAAGACCTCGACGGCGGGGAGCCAACGATCTTGCGGCTGAACGGGTGGAACGCGGAACAACTGATGCATGGCGGTGCCGGGCATGCCGGCGAGGGAATTGTTGTTCTGCTCCAGGCGATCAAAACCGAAGAAGACCCTCGTCTCCCGCAGACGCTCGACGAGATTCACTCTGGTGAACCAAGGGGCCAAATCGGCCGGAACCGTAGTGGGAATCACGCGGAGGTTGGGAACATGCTCGGGTTCGTTGACCTCGTGGCGGATGATGTTGAACTCGGCGCGACGGAAGGCGAGGAGATCGGACTCCGGATTGGCGGGCGCCACCGCACCCGCCGGCAGCGCAGCGGCGGCGGGATCGAAGAGGCTTTCCAATGCTTCTTCAACCTCCGGCGGCTCACTGGTGACGCCACGCGCCGTAAGTCCGGCTTGAATGAGCGCCACGGTGCCCGCGCGGTTGTTCATATTCCAGAGCGTCCGCGCCACACCCAAGGACGGGTCTTGCTCAATCTCATTGCGCAAGGCGGCGATGGCGGGCGTCTGGGGCTGAAGGTCGGGCAGCGCGATGGCCGAGATGGTGCGCGGAAAATAAAGGTTGGTCTGATTGATGAGCGCACCGATCAGAGGGTGGCCGCAACCTGGCTCGCTCGCGCCCTCACCGAGCCACGGACGATCGCCGGGGCAAGTGATGCCGGCCTGCTGCAAGGCGCTTTGTTCGCCCTGCTGCACATCGGGTTTCACGGTGGTTCCGGAAAGACTTCTTCCGTTGCGGCCCGGAGAACCGGCTGGGCACGTCTTGCACTCAATGCGAATGCTGCTCAATTCGGAACCGCCGCGATCGGTCAGAAAGAGGCTGCCATCGCCCGCGCACGGGCACCCGATCCACTCTTTCCACGGGAATTCGCAGAGGTGTCCCCCGGCACAGACCGAAACAAAGCGCACGGGTTGCCAGCGACCGCCGCCCGGCGGATTATCGATCCTGGCCGAATGCAGGTTGAAGCGGCGCATTTCGCCGGTCTTGGTTTGGCGATACCAGCACGGACAACGCTGGGCCGGGACATTCAGCAGGGCATTTTGCGGGGCCGGTGCGCCTGGGCGGACATGGCGAAAATCAGGCGGGGTGCAGAGGCGATTCACTTGGAGCAAGGCGGACAAACGCGGTTCGACCCTCTCGAATTCCGCCCGGCTTTCGCAGCGAACCAAACCGATAGTTTGATCCCAGCGCATGAACCAATGGTCGAGGCCGCACACCACATGGGGTATGCCGCGCCGGTCGGTGTAGAGACTCCCCGGACCGAAAGGGGCGATGAGCTGGCCGATACGAATCTGTTTGTTGCCCATAATGGTTGATCCTAAGGGGTGGCGGGCGGATTGGCCGATGCCGCCGGTGGCGTTGTGGCCGCTGGAGGCGCGGGCGGCGCGGGAAGTGGAACGTAGCCTTGATCGATGGTGAGTTCGGCGCTGCCGTCCACCTGGCGCATACTGCTCGGGATGACGAAGCCGCGCTGCTTTTGTGAGAGAGTCGCGAACTGCCCTGGCCAGAGCATGAGATACTCTCCGGTGATGGCGGGCGGAAACTCCTCCCACTCCTGCGGGTTGAGGCCCCACTTGTGTTCCAGTTCCTCGCGAACCCGCTCCATTTCCTGAAGCGATCTTTCCTGATCCTCCGGTGCCTGCACCGCTTGGCAACGCGCACGGAGCAATTGATACCCGTCTTCAACCGCGTCCATATAGGCGGCCTCATTCTGGACCGGAGCTTCACTGTGCTGCCTCGCCCATGCAATCAACGCGCCGGGCAGCGCGCGCTGGACGGCGGACAGCGCAAACGGCGTCGCGGAGGTCGGCTCGACGCGCTCATAAAGCCGCCGGTGGTAGCTGTGGAACTGCTCGAAATGGGAACGGTCGCGGCTCTTGGACGGATTGTAGATCATCAGAATCAGACCCGCCCGTTCCCACCACTTACGCCCGATGCGGCCTGTTACCTGGATATAGGTGGCGGTGGTTTTGGGCTGGCCGACGACCCCCATCAACGAGAGGCGATCAATGTCCACACCGACCTCGATAATGTTGGAGGCGAGGCACGCGTCGAGCGTTCGATCATTTTCCGTGGCCGCATAGGGCGCGGACAATCGATCCATCATGCCCACGATCTCAGCCTGAGAAAGACGACTGGTGAGTTCCTCCACGATGCGGAGGTTGCGCCGGTTGTCGTGCGCGTAGTTCTCGCGATTGAACATGAACTTGAGCCGAGAGCGGATGTCCGAATCGAAAAGAGTCTTGGCACCGCCGAGTTCGCGGATGCTGTTGTAGAAGGCGAGCAACGTCCACCATGCGTCGCGTCGATCCGCAGCAAAGGCGAAGGGGCGAAACAGCGCGGATGAAAAGGCGCGAACCTGCGTGGTCAGCACAGAGCCGTAATCGCTTGCGTGGATGCCGAGGTAGAGCCGGCCGTCGCGAAGGCCGCCTTCCGCATCGCGTGCGTATTTGCCGAAGAAGGAATCGCCCATCAGCAAACCGGGACTGGGGAACAACTGAGTTTCAGTACGGGCGTAAAGTGCCATCACCTGTTGATCCGCACCGCGAATGGTTGCGGTGGACGCGATCAGCTTCGGTTTGATCCAAACCCCATCCTGTTGAAAAGAACAGAGGCGCTCGAAGATACCCTCATACAACGCATACATGGTTCCCAGTGGACCGGAGATCAAATGCAACTCGTCCTGGATGATCAGCCCCGGTGGCACAGAACCCTGACGTGGTTGCCCGCCAACAAACCGGCGTCCGAAAAGCGCGCCGGCTCCAGGCTC
>CALBIE010000359.1 GCA_937893495.1 uncultured Verrucomicrobiales bacterium
AAGTTCCAAGGAAGTGAGGTTGGCATTAGACTGCGCAGGAGCTTGGCGATGGATCGTCAGTGTATATTGGGCCAAGACCGAAGCCCCTTCGCCGATAACACGGAGATCAACTGGATTGGCTCCCACTGCAAGAGCAATCGGATCCGAAGCCGCTCCGGAGGTCAGCGTGACATACTCTTCAGAGGCCGATCGGATCTCTAATCGTGAACTGGCCTGTGCTGCCGTTGCCAACACCGTGGAGCTTTCCGTGCTGTTGGGGACCGTGACGTGGAAGGCCGTCGTGGCGAAGTCGAATGCCGGCAACAAAGAGCCGGCGCTGGTTGTCAGCGATGCGAGGCCGATGTTGTCGGAGGACAGAGCGCCTCGGATAACGTCAATGGTGTAAGTCCGGTTCACGGTTCCGCTGGCGGAGGTCACCCGGACTTCCAAGTTGTTCTCGCCGGGGTTCAGAGGTAGTTCACGAGAGGCCTCCTTGTCGCCGACAGTCGCGAAGTCACCGTCGTTCATCCGCACGGCTAGGGTTTGGCTATTCTTCCCCTTGGCTGCACGTAGCGCAGCGGTCGTCACGGAAGCCGGAACATGGGCCGTGTAGTTCGTCGTGGACGTCTCGAACCGGGGATTCAATGGTCCCGCGCTCGTGGTTAACCAGAGCAGGTCCACATCCGCGCTCAGGCGGGACTCTACGGCACCCAAGTCAGGTGCTGGACCGTGCGGGCGGAACGAGTTCTGCTGATCGGTGGACGGTGTGTTCGATGTCACAACACCGCCGTCGATGGCCGGTGAACCTACCAACAGCGGCATGATCCCGGATCGAAAGCTACCGAGCAATGGATTGCCGGTGAGAGGATCGGGGCCATCGAGGTGGGTGCTTCCGTTCTGGTTGCTTAGCAGGTTGGCCCCGACAGTGGTGTAGCTTCCTTGGAAGTCATAGGAATCATTATTGAGGTCAAGGTTTCCTGACACAATTGAGTTGTCCAAGATCAGGCTGGCGTCGGTGCCGTTGAAAACGCCGGTGCCCACATTGGCGGCGATGGTGCAATGGCGGAGAGTCAGGCTGCCTTGGCTGTTATTGGAAACGGCGCCGCCTTCACCGGCCGCAGCGGAGTTCTGGCTGAAAGTAGCGTTTTCGATCAGTCCATTGGTCGCTCTGTTATAGATGCCACCCCCGGCGTTTTCTGCTCCGTTGCCAGAGAACGAGGCCTTATTAATCGTAAGCGAGGCGCCCTGGTTGTAGATACCGCCGCCATCGAATGCCTGGTTGCGTATGAACGTGGCCCCCAAGACGGAGAAGGAGGCACTGGCTGCGTTGTAAATGCCGCCGCCATCACGGGAGAAGTTTCGGTCGAAGACGGTGCCACTTGATGCGGTGACATCACCCCCGTTCGTGTTGTAAAGGCCTCCTCCTTGTTCGGAACTTTCATTTTCGATGAGTCGACAATCCGATAGTGTCAGGGTGCTGCCGTCGTTGAGGATGCCGGCGCCCGTCGGGGCGGAGCCGTTAACGATCCTCAGTCCCTTAAGCACAACGGTGTTGGGACCGGAGATTTCGAAAACACGGGAGGCTCCTTGCGCGTCGATAATGAGTCGGTCGGGCAGGGGTGCCGCATCGATGGTGACGCTTTTGTTGATGGTGATCGCCTTGCCATCGAGCCAAAGGGAGCCGCCGGAAAGGTTGGCGGCGAAACGAATCAGCTCACCCGGTGATGCCTCTTTGAGGGCTTCTCGGAGGGATTCGCCCGTCCCTTGGCCGGGTTTGGGATCATCTTCATCAGTGAGGGTTGTGACCACAAGGGGTCCACGGGTGGTGAAGGACTGAGATTTTCCGAGGTAAGTGCGGCCGTCTAAGGTGACATCCACTCGCCATTGGTAGTTCCTATCGATACTCAGCTCCGGCAGAGCGAGTGAGGTCTCGGTGGTCTTGCCGACCGATGTGAACCCGATTCCGGAATCAAGGAAGACCTCAAATTCAGCGCCTGGCAGGCCGTTCCACGAGAGTAACTCGCCACTGATGGAGATGAGGTTCAGATCGGATGATGGTACAACGTTGACGACAACCGCCTCCACCGCGCCCAAATCGGGGGTGCCGCCAATCGGGCGGGCTCGTCCGATCGCGTCTGTACCGACGTTGCTGGCAGCGGCTGCGTTGACCGCCAGTGAGTCTGCCAGGGGTTCCATTGTCGCGACGCGCGCCCCGTTGCGAGCGAGGGGCGCGAGGCCCGAATCTTCGCCAATGAGGTTGGCCCCCACGGTGGTGTAGGCGCCGGAAATATTTGATGAGCCGTTGATGTTCGAATTTTCCGCTACGATCGAATTCTCCAGTGTCAATGATCCCCAGTTCAAGACGCCGAACCTGTCGAAGCGATTGACATTGTCGACCACGGTACAGTGGCGCATGACCATTGTGGCGTCGTCCCAATTCGAGACCGCGCTGAGGTACGAGTTCTTGGTGAACGTGCAGTTCTGAAGGAGCGCACTGCCGGCTTGGTTCCCCAGACCTCCCACGAGATTATTGTGCACCGTGCAGTCATACAGTTCAATCGTTCCGCGGTTGACGACAGCGTAAGAAAATCGGCTATCGAGCTCGTCGGAGGCATCCTGGATGCTCAAGCTGCGGAGAGTGACTTTTACGCCTGTTTCTACCTGGAATACGGAAGAGAGATTACTTCCGCTGAGAGTAAGGCCGCCGGGCAGCGTGGACGCGTCGATCTCGACATCTTGAAGGTAGGCGATCAGAGGGCCGGTTGTAAGCCGGATCGTTTCCCCGCTCAAGCTGGGTGCGAACGTGATCTTTCCTCCGTAGGCGATCGCTTCACGCAGGGAACCCAGACCGCTGTCGTTAGCATTTGTCACCACAGTAGTGACGGGGTGTGATTTCTGATTCACTGCAAAGTTGCGAGTATCATAAACCTGCCACATGTAGGTGTCGCCGTCGAGGCCTCCACTGGGCTCATTGTCATTTTCTGCCGTATAGGCAATGGGTTCTCCTTTTCGAGTGATATAAAGGGAAGCCGACGCCCAATCCCGATCCCGTCCAAGGGACCCCATGTTCGGTGCATCCTTACTGCCCGGTTCCACCATCGTTCCCGTGTTCATGAGACTTGCAAAAGTAAAGCCATCGGCTTCTCCACCACCTTCCCCGTTGTTGGTGGCATCAAAATACATACTCCTCATGACGCCGTTTTCAGGCACGGATATCGCGCGTTCCTCGTCCCATTGGTAACTGTCAAAATCATCGCCATGTTCCGAGCCGGGTGAACTTCTGACTCGTGGCTTTGCGGTAGTGTTGGCACTGGCGACAAGGGTCCAATCCTCAATATTGGGGGAAACCTTATCGGTTTCCCAAGTGGTGTAGTCGGTATTCCATTCGCCGCCCCCCCCAACGGTCAGTTCCCATATGTCTCGGTGAGAATGAAACACGAAGCGAACAACGCTGATCAGCCGCGCATTAAACCTGTCCTCAAT
>CALBIE010000360.1 GCA_937893495.1 uncultured Verrucomicrobiales bacterium
ACCTCTCACCTCTCACCTCTCACCTCTCACCTCTCACCTCTCACCTCTCACCTCCAGTGATTACCGTAGTCCCGCGCCGTAACGCCCACAGCAACACCGGCTATTCCCAATTGAACGACGGTTCAGCACCGCGCAACGGAAGGAACAAAATGAAGAAGAACGGAATCACATTCGCACTGGGCCTGCTCGCCGGTTGCCTCGGTCTCGCCGACGCGAACGCGGCCAATCTCGTCAACAATGGTTCCTTCGAATCGAACATCACCGGATGGTCCCTGCATGGCACGGCGTCGGGCGTGACCTACGCCGTCGTGACAACCAACGTCAGCGCCGGCGCCAAATCCATGCGTACGGCCAGTCGCGTTCAGATCGACAACAGCATTCGCCAGAACCTTCTTCCGGCGCTCAATGGCTATGCGAACGGCACGCGCTTCGTCACGCGTTTCATGGTCAATGTCCCCATCGAGTGCGGCGTGCGCTGCCGACTGCAACTCACCGACAGCAGTGGCAACCCCAAACTCATCCTCGCTGAGAAAATGGTCCGTGCCACCAACACCTGGGTGGAAGTGGTGCTGACAACACCGGTCACGTGGACCGGAACGTTGACCGGCGCGACGATGCTCTTCGAAGTGGGCCAATGGGTGAACAATGTCTTCCCGGATTTCCTGCTCGATGACATTTCGATGAAACCGGACGCGGACGGCGATCAAATTGCCGATGAAGATGAAGCGACTTTCGGAACCAACCCCAGCCTCGCGGACACGGACGGCGACGGCATGCCCGACGGCTGGGAGGTGGCGAATCAATTGAATCCACTCGTGAATGACGCGGTGGCAGACGCCGACAACGACGGATTCACAAACTTTCAGGAATACTGGACAGCCACGTCACCGCGCGACACCAGCGTCTTTCCCGGTCTCACTTCCAACACGAATGCCAGCACCACCGCAAAGGCGATTCTAAAATACCTCGCCCTGCTCCCGTCCCAACCGGGCGGCCTGCATGCCGTGGGGCAGCACCTTTCGTATCCCAGTTACGAATACGTGCGCGACATCACCGGCCTGGAACAGGTTTCCGGCAAATCACCCGCGATCCTCGCGCTGCAATACGACGACTTCGCCAATCCGCCGCAAATCTCCACCGTGAATCCCTTTGCCATCCAATGGTGGACCAACGGCGGGTTGGTGCAGATCAAGTGGAGCATGCGCAATCCGTGGTCCGGTGGCTTCTACAGCAACACCAACGGCATCCTCAATGATATCGCCGGCCTGCTGAATCCAGCGGGCAGCGCACCCGCGAATCTCGCCTACAACCAGAACGCCAACAACAACCTGATGACGTGGCTCGACGAGGTCGCGGCCGGACTCAACGAGTTGCAGACCAACGGTGTGGTGGTTCTCTGGCGCCCCTGCTCGGAGATGAACGGTGGCTGGTTCTGGTGGGGCGCGCAGAAGCGCGAGAACTACATCGGCCTGTGGCGTTTCATGCACGATTACTTCACCCGGGTCAAGGGGCTCAACAATCTGATCTGGGTGTTCGAATCCGACTCCAGTGTCCACGCCACCATCCCCGCCGACTACTACTACCCCGGCAACGATGTGGTGGATGTGATGACGCACAACCTCTATAGCGACACCTGGGTGTTGCCGTGGGAGTCCGATCAGGTTTATCGCCATTACCCGAAACCGCAGGCGGTGCCCCAGGCCGGCTCGCAACAGACCCGCGACGGCACGTGGGACAACCTTATCTTTCTCGACGGCATCACCAACCGTTTGCCTCGTCTCTCCTACTTCTGTGCGTGGAGCAGTTTCACCAATCAAACCTTTCAATACCGCGCGATTTACGGGAACCCGAACGCCTCCAACCTGATGAATCACGCGCTCCTCGTCACGCGCGACGAATTAAACTTCGCACCGGCACCGGCACTTGCGATCACGACGGCGGCCGCGTTGCCCGCCGGAACCGTCGGCGCTGCCTATAGTCAATCATTGGCCGCGAGCGGCGGAACTCCGCCTTATGCGTGGAGTGTCACAACGGGAACTTTGCCGGCGGGCGTGACGCTTTCCGCCATGGGTGTGCTGGCGGGAACGCCGAGCGCCGCCGGCACTATCAATTTCACGGTGCAGGTCACCGACAACGCCTCCGCCACGGCGAGTCTTGCCATCAGTCTCACCGTGCAGCCGCCACCTTCGGCTCCGGTGTTCGTCGCTAACGGCACTTTCGCCAATGCCCAATCGTGGGCCCCGTATGACAAGGACACGAACACGCAGGTAAACCTTGATTTCAGCGCGACGGGCGCGAGCGGGCTGGCTGGAGACAAGGGATTGCGTGTCACCGTCCGCGACAATGCTGCCGAGGGGCCAAAGCAGGACATCCTGTTCGTCCTCACCAATTCACCCGCCTACAATGGCTCGAACTTCGTGACGCGGTTCTCCGTCAAGCTCGACGCGCCCGCAAGTGTCCGTTGCTTCCTCCAGATCAGTTCCGGCCCGAACGACACCACGGCCCCGCACCTGCTGGCGGAACAGGTGGTTCGCACCTCGAACCAGTGGGTCCGAATCGAGGGCGTGCGACGCGTCACGTGGACCAACACGCCCGCCAAGGGATACATCTTTTTCCAGGTCGAACAATACGGCCGCAGCGGGTCGCTCGCGAAGACTCCCCTGCCCGATTACACGATCGACGATGTGTTCATGGACATCGACACGGACGGCGACGGGCTCAGTGACGCCGAAGAATTGCTGCTCAATCCGCCGACCAATCCCGGCTTGGCGGACTCCGACGGCGATGGATTGCCGGATGGTTGGGAAGTGGCGAACGGCACGCTGCCGATGACTCCGGACGGCAACGTTGACCCTGACGGCGACTGGTTCAGTAACATCCAGGAATACTTCGCCGCGACTAATCCGCAGGATTCCACGCAACGCCCCGGGATGCCGTCCGATCCACAGGCGGATGTCTTTACCCGAACCCTGTTGCGCAACCTGGCGCTCCTGCCTTCGCGACGCTTCACGACGCCGCCCGGGCAGCCGACGCGGCACATCGCTGTCGGGCAGATGATTTCCGACGCCTTGCCAGCGAACGCAACCGAGTTGAACACCTACTCGAACAACGTTCAGCGGCTGGCGGATCAAATTGCCTCGGCCACCGGAACCTCGCGCTGGCCGGCCATCCTCGGTCTGGCGGCCGAACACAACAACCAGCCGATGCAGATCGCCGAGATGGGCCAGATCGCCGGTCCATGGATTCAGTCCGGCGGCATCGCGCAGATCAAATTCCGTCCGTGGAATCCGTGGACACAGACCATCGGCGGCGTGGCTGGACTGGACATCCCCAACCTGCTGACCAACACCACGGACGCCGCGCACATTCTCTTTCACACCTGGCTGGCACAAATCGCGGATGAGTTCGCCCGGCTCAAGGATCCGGCCCGGGGTGGTTCCACCAATGCGGTGATTCTCTTCCGCCCCTTCTCGGAAATGAACGGCAACTGGTTCTGGTGGGGTCAGCTTTCGCAGGAAGATTACATCGCGCTCTGGCGGCACGTTTACAATTACATGACCGTGACGCGCGGCCTGCACCATCTGCTCTGGGTGTACGAGTCCGCCTCGAGCGAGCATGCCCCGGCCGGTGCGTCCTCGCCCTCGGTGGCCAGCGACTATTACTACCCCGGCGACGACGTGGTGGACGTGATGGGCCACAATCTTTACAGCGACTCGTGGGTACTCAACTTCGACGCCAACGCCGTCTATCGGCGCTACCCCAAAGTGACGGGAGTCCCGCAGGCCGGTTCCGCCGCCAGTTCGCCGCCCGCCAACGGCATTCACCGCGCGACCGGCTCGTTCGACAACCTCACCTACCTGCAACGCATCGAACAACTCTATCCCCGGCTGTCGTTCTTCATCGTGTGGAACAGTTTTGGCAATACCACGACCAATCAGTTTGTCGGCATTGTGGATAGCCAGAATTACGTGACCCTGATGACCACCAACTCCGTCGCCACGCGCGACGATCTCCAATTGCAACCCACCGGCTACGCACTCTGGGATTCAGGCTACCAACCGTTCGCTGATGCCAACGCGGACGGGGCCATCAACTTCCTCGCCTACGCCATGGGCGCGACGCAACCCATCGATCCGCTCGGGCCGCTGGCGTCCACGATCTCGGCCAACTCCGTCCAGGCCGGTTTTTCAATTCCCAATGCCGTGCGCCCGGACGTCGGCTACGTCGTTCAGCACAGCGACGATCTGGTGGTCTGGACCAATGTCGCGGCAAAACCGATCGGAGGGGGATGGGCCAATACCCTGCCTGGATTCTCCGTCTCCACACTGAACAATCAGGTGACCGTCACCAAATCCTCTGCGGGAGGCACCGGGTTCTTCCGGTTCAGTGTGGCAAATCAATGACGGGGAAGACCCGGCTGCTCATCTGGTGGAAACATCCGCCCGCGCGAGGCCACGCAAGTCCTTCGTCGGAATACCGCGCTTCTTCGCCAGCGGATCCACATACCATCGATAGCCCGCCATCTCGGAATAGAAGAGATATGGTGAATGGTTCTTCCACCATTGCTGCCATTGCGCGACCGTCGCTTTCTCGCCCGGTCCCTGCGGTGCATAGCGAGCCATCACACTCGCGGCGATTATGGATTTCCCGCCGTCCTTCATCGCGGAAATCGCGCGAGGAAAGAAAGCGGGTTCGTTGAATGGGATTCCCAACCCGCGCGCTTCCTCGTCCACTTCCAGCAGATTTCCCGGGCCCGGATGCAACCACACATCCGCCTTTTCATACCACGCCTTTGCCACCGCGCGATCACGCCAGTTGAACGACGCCAATGTGGCCGGGGTGTAATAACCGGTCGCCCATTCGAGTTTGTAATCATCGCTGAAAAAAACGCGTTTCGCGCGCCGACGCGTGCGCGGTATCGGCTCGCCGGCGAACACCGATGGCGTGACATCGATGGGCCGATCTTCCGTGAACCGACTGATGTAAACGATGGCATTGACGAGCATCGCCCGTCCGGTTTCGTTCAATTCGCGGGGTGATTGCTCAAAGCCGAAGTACAGCAGATTCCCCTGCCGCCAGAGCGCTGAAGCTTTCGGCGTCTTCGAATTGATGCCACCGGAAAAGAATTCCACCTCCGGCACATCGGCAAACTCGTAGTAGTAGGTACACCAACCCGCTCGATAATCGCGGTTCACAGATGCGTAACTGCGGATGTTGTCCACGAGCGGCAATACCTCGATGTGCTCCGCCTTGAGCGCCTCGGCAAAAACCGAGGGCGCGGAAATTCGCTTGAGCGTCTTCGTATCTATCGCGATCGGTGATCGGAAAATCTGGTGGTCACCTAACCCGTAGGCGACAGGGTAGAGACACGTTCACCCGGAACCACCCTTGAGTTCCCACGCCACCGCGAGATTCAATCCCGCGCTGCCCAGCAACACCGTCGGCTTGCCCCAATCCTCGCGCGCGCCCAGCGGTGTGGACGCTTTGTTCCGCTGCGACCGTGCGAGATTGCTCTGCGGCCAATCCAGCAGCACGACGTCGTACGGCGCCGCCTGAGCCGGCAGGAAACGCTCGCGCGCAATCGTTTCTACTTTCGCGAAATGCTGTTTCAACAACGGCTCGAACTCGGCGGCGCGATGACCGACGTACAAGACTTTTTGCGGTTGCATCACCGCGCTGCCCGAGACCAGGCTAATTAGCAATGTCAGCAGAATGATAAATCGGGCATGACCTTTCATCGTGGCGTCCTTGGTTAAGTGGAGTTGAGATTCAGTAAACCATCAATTCACGCACCGTCAACCCCGTTCGGTTCTTCTTTGGCGGAATTCCATGGGCGCATTTGTGCCCGGCTTTATTAGCTAATATCAGCGTAGATTTGCGGTTCAAACGGATCAGTCCGGTTTTGCTTTCCGGGTCTTGATAACCGTCGTGACTCCACTGCGTTCACTCACTTTATCCCTCACCAGAAACAACGCATTCTTCCTCGCCTCTTTCAACACCTGCCTGACCGCCGGCGTCTGGACGTCCTTCAGCTCCTTGACCTTGAGATGTCTGATCCGCGATCCCGTTCCATGCAGCAGTCCTTCCGGATCAGAAAGAGAGGCGCCGGATGGAAGGCTGATATTGATGTGTTTCCGATAGACGATAATCGCGCAGTAGCAATCCCAAGCCGTCGTGGTGAAGCCGTAGCCAATGTTGAACGATTGAGCGGACATCCCCGCCAACTCAAAAGCCGGCTTCGTCTCCTTCTTCAGGTAAGCTCGCAAGGCCTGCGCAAACGATTGGATCTCCGCGCTATATGGCCGGAGAAACTCGGCGATTTGTTGTTCGGTATCGTTCATTTGTAATCGCGGGTTGGAAATGCTCCAACCGCTGTGAATTCGATGCGAACAAATATCAAGGACAGTCCGTCCCGGTTGGTTCCACTCGTTCGGCAGTCGCAAAGCAACCCGTCAATAATGTAGCCGCCGAGGTCAGGAGGCGGACTCTACGGAATCGAAAGGCTCAAGAATCCGCCTCCTGACCTCGGCGGCTACGTGCGTCACATAGTTTTTTCAACGGCAAAGTTTTGCAGTCTCCGCTGCGCTCCGAACCAGAGCTACGCTTCGTAAGGCCAGAACGTTAAAACAAAAACCACCGGCATCAGTAAAACCACCCAACCCATGATGCGAACCACAATCCCCGGCGACTGCTGAGTGACTGGATAATTACCCAATGGGAGAAATCCAGTGTATGCACCCATCGCATCCGAAAACCAAATGCACGCAAATGGCAAAATCAAAAACAGGACAACCTCGAATACCATCTCTGCTCCACCATGAATCGCCGCAAAGACGATATAAGTCGCCACTACCAAAACGGATAATAGTCTATTCCAATTCATGGCGGCTTTCGGCCGATTCATTGTCGTGAACAAACGCACGACCAAGTGATTTTTCGCGGCTTTTCATGCATTTTTTCACCTTCGGTTTCGGTGCGAGCCGTCCAGGCGCTCCGAGGATGTCTGCCATACCATACCGTTCTTCAATATTCAACCCGAACGCCGGAATAGAAAGGGGAGCGCGCACGCCCCGGCGGGCAGATGAAAGTCAATCCTCGCCATCACGTAGGCGCAGTCGTACCAACCGCCAGTTCTATCAAACAGATGAACCGGCCTTGACTGAAGAACGCCTTAGCGTAAATCCGGCGATTACGCACCCAAGAAATAACGGGAGCCAGAAGAACACGAGGTGAAGCCCGATCATTAGAAAAAACCCACAGAATGGGAAGTGCCACGCTTCCGCGGAGTGGTCTGCATAATTGGACACCGCGATTACACAGAGGAAGATGAAAATGGAAGTTGCGATTCCCGCCGCCAGGACCGACCTCATCTCGGAAGCAGTGTGCCAAAAGTGGCGTCGCAGAATGCTGCCGACCACGATGAGGATGAGACACCATATCGCCGTGGCGATGTGCGAAAAGGACTTGTAGAAGCCAATGCAAATCGGGAAAAACACACACATCA
>CALBIE010000361.1 GCA_937893495.1 uncultured Verrucomicrobiales bacterium
TTTCAACGTTTCTTGACGGCTGAATAGACCAGATTTGACATGTTATAGACAGGTTCTTGGCTTTTGCTGCAACCATAAATGAGTCAGTCCTAAAGTTTGACAGTCAAGTCGTATATTGTGTGGTGACGTGCCTGCGAATATTTTCAGTTCGATATTTTCGCGGATAAGAGAGGCGCTGGGACTTTGACTCGGATGACGATTCGTGGGCTGTTGTTGTGTTGATCCTCTGTCGGTGAGCGGTTTCAACCGGCAGATTCCCTTCTGTCGTGCAAGGTTCAGGCGGTTCTTTTGCCTCGTTGGATGCACCTCTCCTGTTTCCGCCTTTGCCGGGCGCAGCTCAAGCTGATTTCCATGTTGCGCGCAGACGCGTCTGCGGTCGTTTTCGTCTGACGGTGCCATGCCGCCGGTTTTTCCTTGGCGCATCAGGTGTTTTCCCGCAGACAATTGCGCCACATGAGTCACGTTACACCTCCTGCCGGATTGCGGGAATTCAAGGCCCTGATCTACGACATGGACGGCGTGATTGTTGATAGCGAACCGCGTCACCAACGCGCATTCATGGACGTGTTTCGAAAGATGGGTTACGAGCACAATCACGGTGTCGAGTTCGAATCCTACTTGGGCAAATCGGACTGTTCGGTCTGGGTGGATTTTGTGGCGATGCACAATCCCAAATGGACGCTCGACGAGTTGCAGGCCTGGAAGCAGAGCCGATTCATCGAGATCCTTCGGGATGAGCAACCGATCTTTGATGGCTTGCCTGAACTGGTGTCGAAGACAGCGGAAGTGTGGCCCCTGGCGGTTGCCTCGGGTTCATTGCATCCCGTGATCGATGAGGTGCTGGCTTTGAAGAATCTGCGGCAGTACTTCAAAGTCGTCGTGAGTATCGGGGATGTGGGCAAGACCAAGCCGGCCCCGGATGTGTTCCTGCGTGCGGCCGAACTGTTGGATATAAGTCCAGCCGATTGTTGCGTCATTGAGGATTCCGCAGCGGGTGTGCAAGCCGCCTTGAGTGCGGGCATGCAGGTCATCGCCATTACCAATTCGTTGCCGGCGGAACAGTTGAGCGGCGCAACGATTATCGTCAGCAACTACGCGGAGATTGAGCAGTTGTTGCTGCCACTGGCTTGTGCTTCATAATCGGCGTATGCACAACGCGTCGCCGCAAATTCCTTCCCCCGTCGTCCTGGGTATCGAGGGCGGCGCCACTCATACGGTCTGCCTGCTGGTCGATGGGGCGGGTGTCGTCCTTCAGCGACACGAGGCCGGGCCGGCCAATATCCTGCTTCTTTCCGATGCGCAGTTTTTGAAGCAACTCAAGGCGATTAAATCGGCTCTGGCGGGCCAGCCGATTCCGCGGAGCATATGTCTGGCTCTGGCCGGAGCTCATGGCGGGGAGGAGTTCGCGCGAATCCGGTCGCAGGCGGTGAAGGTATGGCAAGGGATTCCATTGCATGTAACGCATGATCTGGAATCCGCCATCACGGCAGATGAAATTCAGGGGCCTGACAAGCGTAAGGGAAAGGCAGAAAAGGCCAAGGTGTTGGTGCTCAGCGGCACGGGCGCGTGTTTTCTCGGCAAAGCTCCGAATGGAAAATGGGCCCGGTTTGGCGGCTGGGGGCATGTCATCGGCGACAAGGGCAGTGGGTATGAAATCGGGCTGCGCGCGCTTAAGGCGACGACGTTTTACTATGACCGCGATGGCACCTGGACCCGGCTCGGACAACGGATTTTGCGCGCGTTGCAGATGAACGATCCGCGCGATTTGATTCCGTGGTCGCCGCACGCCTCGAAGAATGAAATTGCCGTTTTGGCGAAGGAAGTCTTCGCTGCTGCGAAGGAAAGGGACGGCATTGCAAAAGATATTCTCGATGGTGCGGTGGCGAGTCTGGCGAAGGACGCCGTGAGTTGTGCGCGGAAGCTGGTCGGGAAGGGGAGTCCGGTCAAATTCATCTTTGCCGGGAGCGTAGTGGTTCGGCAGCCGGCGTTTGCGCGACGGATTGCGAAGGAGATTCGAGCGCGCTGGCCCAACGCGGAATGTGGGCCACTGAAGACGGAAAGCGTGTGGGGCGCCGTGGTGCTTGCGCAGCGAGTGGCGCGGAAAGTCGGGTTGTCGGCTGCCGCAGTTGATTCGCAAGCTTCTGCGACTCTGGTGAGTCGCGCTCCAGAGTCGCCGAAACGTTCAGGATTCCAGTCCCGGCTGCTGTCCCCCACTGAAATGCGCAATCCGCGTTCAACAAAACTTGACCGGCTTTCGGTTGGCGCGGCAGTCGATCTGATACTGGATGAGGATGCGCGGATTCCCGCGGCGATTCGGAAGGAGAAGGCGGCGATTGAGAAGGTGGTGTGGCGAATCGCCGTCGCATTTGGAAATGGCGGGCGACTGTTTTATGTCGGTGCCGGAACAAGTGGGCGATTGGGTATTCTCGATGCCAGTGAATGTCCGCCGACGTTTCGCGCGGATCCGGAGATGGTGCAGGGAATTATTGCGGGTGGTGAAGCGGCGGTTTTTCGCTCGATTGAAGGGGCCGAAGACGACCCGAATGCCGGCGCGAATGCAATTCGCTTTCGGGGCGTGACGAAGAAAGATGTCGTGGTTGGCATTGCGGCGAGCGGACGGACGCCGTTTGTCATGGGCGCGTTGCGGCAATCCAGAACCATCGGGGCCTACACCGCGCTGGTCTGTTTCAATCCGGCAATGAAGAACGAGCGTGGCTTGGCGAACGTGGTTATTGCGCCTGCCACGGGACCAGAGCTGTTGACGGGGTCCACCCGAATGAAGGCGGGCACGGCCACCAAGCTGATCCTGAATATGTTCACAACTCTGGCGATGGTTCGCATTGGCAAAGTGATGGGAAACCTGATGGTGGACTTGAAACCATCGAATACGAAACTGCGTGATCGGGCGGTGCGAATTGTGATTGAGTTGACCGGTGTCGCCGAGGAAATTGCGAAGACGGCCCTGGAGGAAACAGGGTGGGTAGTCAGGAAAGCGTGCGAACGCCTGGGGAAATCAGGTTGAATAAAATCGCCGGCCTCGAAGCGGGTTGTGCCCGCACGTGCAGTTGTCGATTATTTGGAATTTGGAGATTGAAGCTTGGATTTTCCGCCCATGGGCGGCTTGGCTCCAGCATCAATCCAATCGCGAATCAGTTTGATTTCGTCCGGTTTCAAGCGAGAGCGATTTCGTCCGGGCGGCATGGCGCGAACGCCTTTGCGCCCTTCGATCATGTGGACGAGCAGGCTCTTATCGCTTTTGCCGGGCGCGATCACTTTTCCGGATTCGCCGCCCTTCATCAGACGGGGGTAGCTTTCCAGCACAAGCTCACCGTCGGGTTCTTTGGCGGAATGACAACGCGTGCAACGATTCTCGAACAGGCTGCTGATGGTGGCGTAATCCGCTGCGCCTGCCTGGTCGTAGCCGGATCCGGCAAAGACAACAGGCAACAGGATGCCAAGCTGAAGAATCCTTTTCATGAATCCGATGCTGTATTCACTCAGTCCGTGGCTGCCGCCTTCCATTCGAACGCTGTAATACTCAGCGGAGGAAGTGTGAACAGAGCCGAGCAGGGTTGGCCGTGCATGGGAATATTCTCGGCTTCCTTGCCGCCCAGATTTCCCTGATTACCGCCTGCGTATTTGATCGCGTCGCTATTGATCGCTTCGCGCCAGAATCCCATTTCCGGCAGACCAATTCGATACTCATTGCGTAATTCCGGGGTGAGGTGCAGAACGATGAGAAACTTGGACCGCCCGTCCCTGGTCTGTCGGACGAAGGAGAGCACACTGTGCAGATTGTCCGAGCAATCGACCCAGAAGAAACCCTCGTGATCGTAATCGGTTTCCCAGAAAGCCGGGTTGCGCCGATAGACGAGATTCAGGTCCGCGACGAATTGTTGTATGCCGCGATGGAAGGGGCCCTGCTCGAGTAACCACCAGTCCATGCCGCGATTCTCGCTCCATTCCTGCGCCTGACCGAATTCGCCGCCCATGAACAACAGCTTTTTGCCCGGGAACAGCCATTGGTAACCCAGCAGGGTACGTAAGTTGGCCGAGCGTTGCCAGTCATCCCCGGGCATGCGACCCAGCAATGAATATTTGCCGTGTACAACTTCATCGTGCGAGAGCGGCAACATGAAATTTTCGTTGTAGTGATACAGCATCGCGAAGGTCAGATCGTTCTGGTGGTATTGCCGATAGATGCTCTCGCGTTTGAAGTAACCGAGTGTGTCGTGCATCCAGCCCATGTTCCATTTGAACGAGAATCCGAGGCCGCCGATATACGGCGGACGCGTGACCTGTGGCCAGGCGGTGGATTCCTCAGCGATCGTAATCACGCCCGGGTATTCCGTGTGCACGAGGTGATTGAACTCACGCAGGAAATCGATCGCTTCAAGATTTTCACGTCCGCCATGTTTGTTGGGGACCCACTCGCCTTCCTTCCGGGAGTAATCCAGATACAGCATCGACGCGACGGCATCGACCCGCAGTCCGTCGATGTGGAATCGCTCGCACCAGAAGAGTGCGTTTGCCGTCAGGAAATTGCGCACCTCGTGCCGGCCGAAGTTGAAAATGAGCGTGCCCCAGTCCTGGTGCGCGCCCTGGCGTGGATCTTCATGTTCATAAAGGGCGGTGCCATCGAAATTCGCCAGCGCCCATTCGTCGCGAGGGAAATGAGCCGGCACCCAATCGACGATGACGCCAATCTCCGCCTCGTGCAGCGCATTGACGAGGAATTGAAAATCATCCGGAGTTCCGAAGCGTTCGGTCGGCGCGTAAAAGCCCGTGACCTGATATCCCCATGAGGGATAGTAAGCGTGTTCAGCGACCGGAAGGAATTCGATGTGGGTAAAACCCATTTGCCGGACGTATTCAACGAGGCGGGGCGCTACTTCCCGATACGTGAATGACTCGGCTTCGTTCTTCTTCATCCACGATCCGAGATGGACTTCGTAAACACTTACCGGTGATCGCAACCAGTCGATCTTGCGACGGCGCGACATCCAGTGGTCGTCGGTCCATTTGAATTTTTCATTGTTCCAGACGATGGCTGCGGTCTTGGGCGCAGTCTCGAAGAAGAAGGCGTAAGGGTCGGTCTTGATGACGACGTCACCCGCGAGATTTCGGATTTCAAATTTGTAAAGCGTGCCTTCGCCATGGCCGGGAATAAAAAGCTCCCAGATGCCGGAGGAACCGAGATGACGCATCTGGTGATAGTGTCCATCCCAGTTGTTGAACATGCCGACGACGCTGACTCGCTGGGCGTTCGGTGCCCACACGGCGAACGCGGTTCCTGGCACGCCATCCAGCTCCGTCAAGTGCGCGCCGAGCTTGTCGTAAATCCGTCGTTCATTTCCCTGTGCGAACAAATACAAATCGGCCTCGCCGAGCGTGGGAAAGAATGAGTAGGCGTCCCGCGTCCGCCGGGTGTTCCCCTGGTAATCTTCAATGACCAGATCGTAGGCATAAACCGCCGTCGCTTTTGGTGTCGTGCCCTCGAAAAGACCTTCGTCGGACAAACGGGTCAGAGTGAAGGATGGCTTTTTCTTTTCATGCGTCGGGACGATTTTGACCGTCTTGGCGTTCTGCAGGAAGGCGCGCACCACGAGACCCGAGCCATCGCCGAGCGGATGCATGCCCAGCAGATGATGAGGATCCTTCTGGCGGGCTTGCAAGAGGCTGTCGAATTCCTCCGATGTCAAAATCATGTTCATAGCGTGGCAATCTGCTTGACGGCAAACCAGCCTAAAACGTCCTGCCCGCCATCAAATGAACTCCGAACTTCGAAATGGAACGGGGAGCGCGCCCGCCTCGGGCGCTGTTTTCCGCGCCCTCGCGG
>CALBIE010000362.1 GCA_937893495.1 uncultured Verrucomicrobiales bacterium
CCGCATGCTCGGCAATCAAACGAAATCGCTCTTCGCTCTTGCGCAGACGCTCTTCCGATCGTTGCTGACTCGTCATGTTCTGCTGGAGAATCTTGATGGAATGTCTGAGATCAGCCGTGCGTGACTGCACCATTTTCTCCAACTCATCGAGCCGCAGCTTTGCTTCCTGCTGCAATCGCCACTTCTCCGTCAGCGCGCTGGCCAATTGCAACACCTCGACGTTGTCGAAAGGTTTCTTGAGAATCACCAATCGATCCGAACGACCGATTTTGCAGACCATTTCATCCCACGAATAATCAGAATAGGCCGTGCAAATGACTATCTGGAGATCCGGCGCGACTTTCCACAGGCGGCTGGTTGTCTCAATTCCATCCCATCCCGGCGGCATCCGCACATCGACAAAAGCCAGCGCGTAGGGTTTTTCAGCCGCGACCGCCTCCTCAACTTTCTGGAGCCCCTCCTGTCCCTGACTGGCGAAATCCAACTCAAATACCAAACTCTCAACCATTTCGTCCACTTCCCCGAACAAGGCGGCTTCGACCGCATTCAGATCGGCCGAAACACTCACCGAGCCTCCCAGCACTTCACGAAAGTCGTCGTGAATGGCGGGATTGTCGTCGATGACGAGAATGCGGTGATTTTCTGGTATGGATTGCACGTTCAAAGTTTCTTTTCCAGTAATTTGGTGGGAACGGTCAATACGAAACTCGTTCCTTTCCCGAGTCCATCGCTGTGGACGGAGATGGAACCGCCCATTTCCTTCATCGCCAGGGCGCTGCTGTGGAGGCCAAACCCGTGACCATCCTTCTTGGTGGTAAAACCATGGGAAAATATTTTTGTCAGGTTCTCCGGGGCAATCCCAACTCCGTTATCGGTGACGGATATAAAAACCAGGTCATCCGCGCCCTCTTCCACCTTGATCGTCATCTTTTTCTTTTCCACCTTCAACATCGCCTGCTTCGCGTTACGAATCATGTTGACGATGACTTGAAGCAATTTGTGCTTCTCCACAAATACCTTTGGCGTCTCCGCAATCTCCCGGCAAGTCTCCACGTCATGACGCGCCAGGGAGGAACCCTCCATTCGGATCGCATTTTCGACCATTTCGCCCGGTTCAACAGGCTCAACCGTGCCACCAACTTTCGCGTAACCCTGCTGGGTGGCAATGATATCGCGAATATGATCCACGTTCGTGCGCATGTTTTTCAATTCCTTCTGCAATGCGCTTTGCTCTTCGGTGAAATGATCGGCCAGTTTCTCCATGAACGAAGGAATCTGTTTTCCCTTTTCATCCTCCGTCAGAAACCGCCCCAGATTCGCTGCATTCTTGCGCAACATCTCGCAGATGCGCTTCAGATTGGAGACTTTGGAACGCCGAACCATATCGGACACAAGATTCGAGGACACATTGACGCTATTGAGCACATTACCCACGTTGCGCAAAACTCCCGTCGCGACTTCCGCCATTCCGGCCAGTCGCGATGCGTCGATTAACTCCTCATTGGTCCGCTCAAGCTTTTCCTCCGCCTCTTTCAAGGCGGTGATGTCCCGCGAGATGCCAATGATTCCCGTCGCTTCGCCCAACCGGTCGTAAACAGGCACCTTCGTCACTGACGCCCAAATGGTATCGCCCTGCGCGTTGGTTTGCTTCTCCACTTTATTGATCAACGGCTCCCCCGAAGCCATGATGAGTTCCTCATCGAGCATGAATTGCCGCGCCTGTTCCGGGGGATGAAAATCAAAATCCGTCTTACCGATCACTTGCTCCGGTGTTTCGACAGCGAGACGCTTGACCATGGTCTGGCTGACTTTCACGAATCGTGACTGCGTATTCTTGAAATAAATCCGGTCCGGCATGTTATCGAGCATGGCCTGGAGCAAATCTCCCTGTTGCGCCATTTCCTCCTCGACCTGCTTCAAGGCCGTAATGTCCTTGCTGACGCCAAACGTCCCGATGATTCTCCCCTCCGGATTCCGCCAGGGTATGCGGGACGTCAGCACCCAAAAAACCTGCCCATCCACCATCGGCTCCTTCTCAGACTTTGCGAGGATGGGGGCACCTGTCCGGATCACTTCCTGATCATCGGCGAACGTCGCCAGCGCATGCTCTTCCTCAAAAAAATCAAAGTCACTCTTGCCGACCACTTCCGCCGGATCCTCAAAACCAAGCCGCTCAACTTGCGCCTGACTGCACCGCACATAGCGAGATTCCTTGTCCTTAAAAAACACCGCATCGGGTACATTCGCCATGAATGTATTCATCAGCGAGCGCTCGTAATCGAGTTCTTCCCCGAAACCAGCCTTGGCGATTGCCAGGCGCTCAATGTCCGATTCGCCCCCGATGCCACTTCCGCCGGAGGCAGTTTTCACCTGCCGCTCCAACCGTTCTTTGCTCCACAGGGCGATTATCAACTGCCGAAGCGCCACGCCTGAACCGCCCGGCAAAAGGACGACTCTATCCGAATCGGCGAAAGTCCTGCCGAATTCTTCTTCGTCAATCTTCTGTTGCAACGGAGAACATACTATGAGGTGAATTTCGGAATCCTCCCGCCACAATTGTCCGGCCAATTCCCATCCAGAACTGCCGGAGCGAACTTTCTGACTGATGACTGCCAGCGGAAACGGGTGCCCTTCACCCCGCATTTGCCGCGCCAGGGCCAACCCCTCGCTCCCTTTCGATGCGACCGCTAGTTTGAGATTGCAGAGTTCTCCGGTCTTATCCTTCGCGGACGCGCCGATGTGCGAGCGCAATTCGCCGTAGATCAGGTCATTCTCGTCAATAACAAGAATCTGATTTTGAGTTAATTCCGCCATTCGGTCTGGCCGCCACTCCCCTAATTCCGATCGGGTCGTGAAACGCCGCCGAGTCTAGGCAAAGGCCGGCCATCCTCAAGCACAACCTTCGCGCATCCGGCGAAACGGCGCATTCGGGCGGAGCCCTTCCGTGGGAGCGCGAACTTCAGTTCGCAGAGACGTTGCTGTGGAGAAATCTTGCGTATGCCGGTGCCGGTGGTTGCACGTGGAGGTTTCTGCGGCGTAAACGCCGCGCTCCGCCCGATTCCACCCAGGGCGAATCCGTCGCTGCGTTTTGCCAGCCCCTGTCGGTCCCCAGTTCACAGTTCACAGTTCACAGTTCACAGTTCACAGTTCACAGTTCACAGTTCACAGT
>CALBIE010000363.1 GCA_937893495.1 uncultured Verrucomicrobiales bacterium
GGCTGCTAGAAGCAAATCGACGGCCCTGCTGTCACCTCCAAGCTGAATAATTGTCTTGGCGATATTGTCGACATCGCAACCGGTCATGCCCTTCATGTCAAACTCACTCAATAGCGGCTCAATAGCTTCTTTTCCTTCTTGTTCGATCTCACTCCACTTTTCCTTGCTGATCAGAAACAGAATGCGTTCACGCCCGGAATTCGGGCTCCAACCGTTGCGCTCGAAGACGCGGGCAGCCGCATTACGCACATCGGGGTCCCGGTCTTTCAGGGTGCCCTCGATTGTTTCCCGTGCGGTTCTACCACCACTCAGGTCGAGAGCCCTAATCATCTCCTGACGTCCCCTGGAACACATTTTGGCGCGACCGGGTTTCTTGATCTCGGCGTCCACCCACTCTATTGCATCCTCAATAGAACCGCTCGGAGCCGATAAAATCCAATGTCCAGCTTCGGGAACAAAATATACAAATTCCTTGTTGGTGCAGATGACAAACGCCACGAATTCGTCGCGAGTTGAGGGCTTCCAGCCAATCTCCAATAGACGCCCGGCAGCTTCCCACCGATTGGCTCCATCATTGAGGAGTTTATCCACCAGATTCGGGATTTGTTCACGTTCGCTGGCTTCATGCTCCACCTTGGCCGCGCGCAGTCTATCCAACGCCTCGTCCGTAAGGTTGAAATGCCAAGTACTAAAAAGGAGCGAGACTTTTTCGGTAGCATTCCACGTTGCGCAAATTGAGCGGAGCGAGACTTTTTCGACAGATCTCCTCTGGTTGTGAAAATCCAGTTTAGCGTTCCACTCAAGGTCCCTGAATCCGAGCGAAATACAACCTTGATCGCCCCAGGGTGAAACATAGACATTGATCCAAACCATAGCATTTCCCTGGCCATCCCACTGCTCTTTCAAACTGACAAGAACCGGGCCACCGGCCAACCCCGCAACAGCCAAAACGTATTCGCACATCTTGAGCGGTGTATCCTTCCCTCCCACGGTTGGCGCCACGAATTCCAAGTCGCTCCAGTCCTCAGTTGCATTCGCCACTTCCTCAAGGCGCTGCATGTACAGTCGGGACTTGTCAGCCGGGGGTACAGTAATGCCGTTCTTATTCATCTTGGCCGTCGCCCTGGATGCGGGTAGGGGTGATCGGTGGGTGCATTGTAATACCTATGTGTTTGAGGCATTGCCGAAGTACTGGAAGTGCGAAAAGTGCTATTAGTTGCCCGCTACTACCTTCAATCTCGTTGGCAGTCAAGCAAACCAAAAGGTGTCGGTCCCGACAATCGACGATTTTCGGTACTATGATGTTCCTGCCCTGCCAAATCATCAGGCCACCACGCGCAGGGGGTCACCTTCTGGCTGGCCGGCGGCGGTGTTCGCGGCGGTATTTCCCACGGCGCGACCGATGAGTTTGGCTATCACGCCGTCAAACAGCCCGTGAGCCTCCATGACCTCCATGCTACGATTCTCCATCTGTTGGGCCTCATTCACGAGCGGCTTACCTATCGCTACTCGGGCCGCGACTTCCGCCTCACGGATGTTCACGGAAAGGTTATGCACGACGTTATTTCGTGAGGCCTGACTTGCCGGGTTGTCAATGGAGCGCGAAGGATTGACGCAATGATGTCGCAGAAAAGAGTGGGCAAAGCAGACGGGGCGACGGAATAAATATCTTACCAGGAATTGGAGATTGGCAACTGGATGAATGCCTGCCAGTTGTGGCTTCTGGCGCGGACGAAGCGCGCGAAAGTGAGCAATGTATCAATAGTCAAGAACGACCCGTTTACGAATCGGGTCAGATGCTCAGAGGTTTATTCGTAGTGGGTCCACATGCGGAGGACTTTGACGGTGTGCTCGGCCTCGTAAACCTGATACACGAGCCGATGCTGAATGTTGATGCGGCGTGAATATGCACCGGCCAAATCTCCGACAAGCTTTTCGTAGGGCGGTGGATTCCGAAACGGGTTCTCGGCGATGAGCTCGAGCAGACGTTGAGTTTGGGATTTGAGATTCGCGGACGCAATCTTCCTGGCGTCTTTCCGGGCCTGCCGCGTGTAAACGATTGTCCAACTCACCAGCCGGGTTTGGTGGAGGACTTGCCGAGCGGTTCAGCCATGCCCTTGCGGATGGAGTCGCGCATTTCGGGAATCGAGAGAAGGTAAAGTGTCTCCTGGATGCTGCGCCAATCGTCCTCGGTCACGAGAACGGCATTGGAACGCTTGCCCGTAATCTGGATGGGTTCGTGAGAATCGGCGGCCTCATCAAGGAGTTGATAGAGCCTGGAACGGGCTTGCGTGACCGGAAGCGATGTCATGCTCAAAAGCGTCCGGGAAAGCGTCCGCTTTGTCAAGTGACCCGGAGGAGAGCGGATGACGCCGGACGGGGACGCGCGCATTGCCCCCGGAGCGCGACTGTGCCTGAAAGGTCAGTCGCAGCAATCTCTTCCGGACGAATGCCTTGGAATGCCCCACACCTCTCGACCACCGAACCTGCTGCGGCTGGTCTCCGACACAGCCGCGCTCCGGCACGGGGGCAGTGTGCGGATGCGCTCGACCTTGTTTTCAGTCGGGGAACTGGTAGATTTTCGCCATGAGTTTGAAAACGCTGGAGGTTGAGTTGGATGACGGACGGATCACGCCTTCGTTCGGAGATGCCTTGCCCGGTCGTGCCAAGGCATTGCTCACGATTCTCGCGGAGGATAACGCAAACGGATCGTCCAAGCGGCCGTCCTTGAAAGACCTGCAACCTTCATCGGTCGGAACAGTTTTGCGTGCCTATCCCGAGCCCGACGACGATATGTTGGCTGAGATGATTTCACCGGACGAATGATTGGCGCCGACACCATCCTTACATCGAATCCGAGCGATTTTTCGCTACTCGGGCCGCGATTTTCGGCTCACGGATGTTCACGGGCGGATACTGCACGACGTTAATTCGTGAGGCCTGACTTGCCGGGTTGTCAACGGAGCGTGAAGGATTGGAGCGGTGGTGCCGCAGAAAAGAGTGAGCAAAGCAGGCGGGGCGACGGAATAAATATCTTACCAGGAATTGGAGATTGGCAACTGGATGAAT
>CALBIE010000364.1 GCA_937893495.1 uncultured Verrucomicrobiales bacterium
CAAAACCCTCTCTTCGCTGTGAACGCCCAATGCAGGCTGGAAGCCTGCGCTACCTGCCGGCCCCGACGCTGTCGCCACGCCTCGGGTTTCTTCTCCGTTCTGGTGGGGCGAGGCTACGCCGAGCCTCTGACCTTCACCTTTCACCTCCAACTTCTCACTGCCCCCCTCACCACTCCGCACTCCGCCTTCCGAACTCCCCCCATCCCCCATCTCCGAGACCCCATACCCTACCCCCCCTACCGCGTAGAGGTAAACTCCCACCCCCTTCTCCGTCGTCCGGGCGTAGAGGAGACGCGAACCGTCATGATTGGTATAAGGAACCCGGTGAATCTCCCCGACCGAGGCGATTTCATTCAGAATCGCACCAAAGTTCAACGGCACATTGGGAGCGGCAACGATCAGCCAGGCCCCCATGAACACCCCCGTCCAGATGAGGACAATGCCTCCCGTTGGAATCCGTTCGACCAACCGCTGGCATCGTTCGATGAATTTTTGAGCCCGGGTTTTCAGGCGCTCGCGAAACGGCAGTTCCCACAGATACTTGTCATCGAGTTTGGGACCGAGCGGGTCGGGAACCAACACCTTCGTCCCGCAATGAGAACACTTGATGACATGATGCGCCTGGGACGGCTCGGCATACAACACCTTGCCACAGCGGCGGTTTTCGCAGGTGAACGTGATCATATTCTTGTCACTCATGCAGCAACCGCAGAGTAGCAGCCGACGTGAGAAGGCTCTGACAAATATTAATTCTCGATAAAGTTTTGAGCCTCGTCACCTCGGCTGCCACCCAAAACGAGCATCGCGCCGCGGAATACCCACCCTACATTCGCCAGCCTACCGGATCGAACCCGCTCAAAAGAGCACCGCCGCCGTTCAAGCAACAATCGGGCACGCCCTTCAACAACCCGTACCGTGTGAATTACTTCATTGTATCAATAGACAAGAACTGACCCGTTTATGACCCATTACGCTCGCTGGCTGGCCTTGAGATGTCGAACGCTAGCGGTTGTCTCAGGCGCTGTAGAAACCGCAATACAAGTCTTCCACGGTCTCGCAGGTATCGACCACTTGATTGAAAAATCCAATCAGCGTGGGGTTTTCCTGGTTTGGGTCTTGGTAAGATATGGTCTTTGTGGTCCATGCGTTGGACGGATTGCATGCGGTGGCGTCTGCCGGGTAAGCCCATTCGCAACTTCCCGGATTGGGATCCCCCCACTGTACAATGATCTCGAAGTTCTCATAGGCAGTACCTTGCGCCGTCCCAGGGGGATAGGTTTGAGTACTGGTGTACATGCAGAACTCGCAATCGGCAGCCAAGAGTATGGATGCCGGGAATAAGGCACCCAATGCAATAGCTGCGAGGAACCCGGCCAGTTTCATTCTTATGTTTTGTTTGTTTTTCATGTATGACTAGTTTGTTGTTGCTTGCGATTGAGGATTACGATCAGCAAAAGGGAAACGAATGCGAAAGCCAAGATCACGAAGCCAATTCGTTGCGAGCCTTTGGTCGCATTGCCGGCCGGTTTGATCGTCCTCTGGGCGGCGGACCTTGCTTGTTCCACCGTCGCCCAATTTCCATTGGTCGAGCGGTAGACAAATACCCTGCGCTTGGTTTCTTCAAGGACCTGAATGACTTCCTGTCTGCGATCCCCAATGATCGCGCTGGGAGTCAGTTTTGGCGGCGCTTCGAATGAAGGATCCGATTTCAATACGATATTGGTGACCCCCGCTCGAAGAATATAGGCGATCTCAAGATCGTTCGCATTTTGGGCTTTTGGTTTCCGACGATACTTAGTGAATTGAAAGCGCTGTGGAAAGTTCAGACCGGAAACATTGGTGTATTCCAATGTCGTGTATTCGGCTGCCTTGTACCCGTTGTCGTATGGCGGGGGTAGGGTGACCATATGCGTGGCAGTTTGGTCTCGTTTCCAGACCTTGCCCGGTGACTTGAAAATACAAGCTGCCATGAACGGTCCTCCCGGGGAAACAGATTGATACGAGACTGACACCAGATTGGTCACCGAAAGCTGCTGCCCGGACAGCCAAGGAGGCAGAATCTTTGTCGTGTCCTCTAGTTGATACACTCCAGCGGCGTGATAGGCCAACCAGATGGGAGTCAGGGTGAGGTGATGCGCAGGGAGCGCACCATCTGTCACCGTTCCTGAACTTGAATTCAGGTTCTTGACATGTTTCAGGGCTTCAGCGGCGGGAAAGTTTGTCATTTGCGACCGCCCCGTGGCATGATTGGTCATAGGGACAGGAAGTGTCGAGCCATTGGTATCCATGTACGAAACGCGATAGGAGTATTGCCCGTCATGTGCCCAGGCCATCCTGAAGACCTGGTTTGTCGCAGCCAGGTTTCCCCCCGAATCACCGGACACGGGAATCGCGAGCGGGTGGTTACGGGGCAAGGAATTGCCCAACTTTGCCAATTCCTTTATCGCCAACGATGTGCCTTGGTCGATTTCCGCGTGTACCCTCCAAGCGGTCCCTGAGAAAACCAATTCAAAACGTGAGTGGAACGGTACCATGAGACTTTCCGATTCGCCAACAGCCAGATGGACATTACCCTGAATCAAGACGCTCCGGCCCAACGTCGCAGATACAGCGTTGAACGGGAAGGTCAAGAAAACGCCAAGAAAGCACAGCAGAAAGGGGGCGCTATGGCGGATTGTGTGGGCGAGGATGAGGAAGATATGGCGCTGCGCGCCAGTGGGCCACCCCCACCTCCAAGGCGTCATAGCGCCAACAAGAATCACGTTCGCAAAGAGAAAAAACCAGATTCCAAAAAACTTATTCTGCGGCGGCAGTTCTTTTTCAGTTTTTCGAACTGCTGCAATCGCGTTTGCCGTATTTTGAAGTTTCTTCATTCGATCCGTTTTTCCCCGTGTGGGCCAATTGTTTGGCGGCGAAGCTCGCGCTACCAGGATTCGGTCACCTGTTTGCTCAACAAAGCGGCGATCATCAATTGTCAATTCTGCGATGGGAACGTCCGGAAGAAAGTCGTTGTTCCTCCAAGTCACCACTTCAACGCTCCTGGCGAGAATCTGCACTCGGCGAGTCAGTGTAACGGCTGTGCCTGATTCCGCCGTCTCTGGCGGCCGCGGAGCAAATCCTTTCAATGACACCTCTCTCGGAACCGAAAACCCGTCAATGGCCACTCGTTGCCCGGACCTCGTCTCCCAGACCTTGAAACCGCGGGGGTAATGTTTCAGTTCGACGGGGTCTTGCGTTCCCGGCAGATGAACCCAGTTGCGACTCCAACCATGGATCTCCGCCGGGAAAATTGAACCATTCTCTCCGCGCGCAACTACGTTCGTAATGTTTTCCGGTGGCGTCCAGTTAAGCACAGCGCTTAGTTTGAGGCCTCTGGCATGTTCGGCTTTCGTGAAGAAACCATCCGAACAATAGGCGAGCCAGGCTGCCTGCAACACGATCGACACGTTTTCGACAAATCGGCCCTCGTAAGCAAATCCTACATACTTGCCTCCCCTCTCCATCGGAATTCCAACGACCGTCGCATCAATGACCACAAACGTATCCATCCCGTCAAAACCAATGTCCGTCTTCAACGGAGCCAAACCGGCGACTCCTTCACCAATCAATCTGAATCTGTCCTTGCGAACATAAATAGTCAGGTTCCAAGTCTCGATAGGATCGTAGATAGTTTCTCCACGCACCAATTCCAATGAACCTGAGGCAACAATCCTAACAGCGGATTCATTCCCCTTTTCCGCGGCGTGTAATGAACCGCATATTGCGGATGCGACGAAGGCAGCCAGGCATTTCCGTGTAATTCGCCCACCATTGATGTCTGCAAATTTGCATGAACCGTTTCTGATAATGCATCGTACGCTAACGAATACAGCACTTACTGAAAGAAGATAGAACATGATAGCCATCGTAAGGCGATCAATAGTTGCGCTAGAGATTCCAAAAGCATCGGTCAGAGCAACCAAACAACCGCACGGTGCTTTTACCCCCATCAAGTAGATTACAATGCAGTACAGCAGGAAATTGCAGGAAATCAATAACATGAGGTCCGTTTACATTCGGTCCCTCTACGGCAGAAAACCGTGCAATGCTTGACTGAACTGATTGTTTCCGCTGCTGA
>CALBIE010000365.1 GCA_937893495.1 uncultured Verrucomicrobiales bacterium
GGTGTGATTTTAAATGGGGTAGGAGAAGGAGATTTCTGAATTAAAAAATGTACAAATTTAGCCACCTCGTTAAATAGAGTTGGGATGAAGCAGAAAGAAGTCCCCGCCAAGAAGCTCAGTCAGGCCGAAGCGCAACTCATCGGTCGGCTGCGTCGGCAGCCACGAATCCTCGCCCGCGTTCAAAGCCTCCTGGAGATCGCCGATTCCACCGAGGGTGTGTTGAAGAGCGCCGATCAGGTCGAAGAGAGGCTCATTGAAGAGCTGCGCCTCCTGGGTAACGCGACGTTGAGCGAGTGGGCAACCCAGGCCGAGGAGCGGGTCAACCGGGAACTGCGCGCGCAGGATCCGACGGTACGAAGTCGTAAAAAAAAACGTTGAGATGGTGGAGCCTCTTCGGGCGGGTCGAGGTGTCCGAACGGATCTGGCGCAGCCACAGCAAGCGCTATCTGCGCCGGTTGCCGCAGGCACTGGGGGTCACTCCGCGCGGACGCTCGCGACGCTTGGAACGAGCCCTGACGGATTTCGGCTGCGAACAGTCCTTTGCCCGGGCGGCGCAGAGCGTTCAGGAGCATTACGGATTTGAGATCGGAATCACCGCCGTTCGCACCGTCACCCTGATCCATGCCTCTCGAGCGCGCCCAGAGTTGAACCAACAATACCAACAGCCGTTTCGGGCGGTGCCCGAGAGGGGCCAGGAGCATGTGATTGCGCAAACGGACGGAACGATGATCTGCACCGTCCAACCCGGGCCGAAGAAGGGCAAACGTCCCCGTGAATGGAAGGAGATGAGACTCGTGGCGGCTCAGGCCAAAGGCAGTGTGAGCACGATCTATGCGGCCGGTTTTACCAGCGTGGCCGAAACCGGCGCGCGGTGGGGACATTGCGCCCGGCAGGCGGGCTGGGGGCTCAACAGCCAAATCCACACGGTGGGGGATGGAGCCGAGTGGATCCGCTTGCAGAGCCAGGAGGTGTTCGGCCGGCAGGGAAGCTTTCTGTGCGACTTCTTTCATGTCAGCGAATATCTGGGAGCCGCCGCCACCACCTGCCGCCCGAAACAACCCGATCAATGGCGGCGCACCCAGCAAAAGCGACTGCGTCGCGGAGCCACGGGCAAAGTGCTTGAGGCGTTGGCGGCTCATCTGGAAGGGCCCGCGACACCGGACGAACACGCGCCGGTGCGCACCGGCCATCGCTACCTGAACAATCGGCTTGATTGCCTGGATTATCCCCGTGCTTTGGAACTGGGATTGCCCATTGGTTCAGGAATGATCGAAAGTGGACACCGACACGTCCTCCAGGCCAGACTCAAAAAAGCCGGAACGGCATGGCTGCCTGACACGGCCGACCGGATCGCCCACCTGCGCGCACTCCGAGCCAACTGCCAATGGAACACTCTCTGGAACTAATTCGATCCCACTTAAAATCACACCCGGAAGACGGTGCGATTGCGGTTGCCCTCAATCATCCAATGTAAAGGCGGAAGGCTCGTTTAAAATAGCTGGATTCATTGAAGCCGGAGCCACACTTGGACGGCGATTTAATCGCGTGATTGGTGGAATTAGTTTTATGGGCTTTTTGGGAGTGAGAATTGCAGGGCAAGGCTCGGCGGAAGGGAGCGGAACTTACACGGTCTCATGCAATGGCGAAAAACGCGCGGCCGGTTTTGCACAAGCTGCATTTTCTCTTGTCGGGCAAGCGGGAATAATGGCGGAAATTGCTTGGCCGAGAGGGTATCCTTTGCGTTTAAGTGGACCGCCGTGGGGCTCTCGCTCTGGCTTCGGCCTGCTTGCATATGGCAAAGGGACATATTCTTTTGGTCTGAATATTGATTGCCAAGGCTCAGTGTGTAACACCACGACAAGTGATAATTATGAGGCTTCCGCCGAGCTGCGGGGTCAATTGGGTCCTGTTCGTATTAGTTACGTGCTGTTTACTTATCGTTCCCCAACAATTACCGGTTCATTAGGTAGCTTTCCGAATCCATTTGAATAGGCGGCAATACATCACGGCGTGTGTGATAACTGGCATACTAGTCGTTATATCGGCTGTCTTTGCTGGCGTTGGAGCGTATTGGTCTATAAAAGGGTCGCTGGCCAAACATTGGGAAACGGCTGACGCTGTGATCACGCGAATTGCAGTCACGACTTTTGCAGTAGATCAAATCTCTGTTTCGGTATCGTACGCATATGAGAAAAGCGGAAGCAATTTTCGCGGACAAAGGATTTGTTTTGGCGTTCCCGGTAAAGACATAGTGGAGAAGTTGAAAGTGTGGAAAGAAGGAAAGAAAACAATTGTTTATGTCGATCCTGGCGCTCCGGCCAGTTCAGTATTGTTTCCCGGTGTATCACTTGGGGCTAAAGTATGGCTCGGATTGGGTACATTCTCGTTATTATTCGTGTGCATAGTCGCATTATTGCTGTCGTCTTTCGCAAACACGGCACGAAATAAACCAATACAAAAAGAGCCATAAAGTAGACCTGTCAATTGACAGACAATGAGTCATCACCGATCCGCTCACCAACACGACTAGTTGGACCTACGATATCATGGGCAACAAGCTGCCCGAGATCCGGCCTGATGGCGGGACCAACTCGTTCAACTACGACGCGATGAACCAGCTCACGCAGACCACCGACCCGGCGGGCAATGTGACCAGCTTTGGTTACGACCCCATGGGCAGCCTGACCAACCTGACCGATGCGAAGACGAATGTGACGGCGTGGACCTACAACCTGCTCAGCAAGCAGACGGCCAAGACCTATGCCGACAGTTCACAGGACCTTTATTACTACGATGGCGTGGGTAACGTCGTTTCCAACGTCAACGCCGCCAGTGAAATCCAATGGTTCAGCTACGACGCGCGCAATCGCCTGACCAACTCCGCGTGGAGCGACACCAACACCCCCGGCAAGGCGATGACGTACGACTCGGCCGGCCGCCTCTCAACCCTCAACTCTGGCAACTCTCAACTCAGTTATTCTTACGATGACGCCGGGCATTTGTTGAGCGAAACCCAGGGCTACACCGGACAGACCAACCGCACCGTCAGCTACACCTACAATGACGACGGTCGACGGCGCATTACGACGTATCCGGGGGGAACCTCGGTCACCAATGCTTTCACGGATCGGGGCCAATTGAAATCCATCACCGTGGATGGCCCACCACCGCTGGTGAACTTCTCCTATGACCTGGCGGGAAGACGCACGGCCAAGACGTTCGAGAATGGGGCTTATGCCACCTACACGCATGATGCGAAGGGTCAATTGCTGGAGATGGATCATCAGACGACCAACGGCACTTTTGCGCGCCTTGACTACGCCTACAACTCGGGCGGAAATCGGACTCAAAGAATCGAGGACTGGGGGGCCACTTCCACGACCAACACCTACGCTACGACTCCATTGATCAGGTGACGAACGCCAACTACGGCAGTTGGAGCCAGGGATTCAATTTTGACGCGATGGGCAACCTGCTCAGCAGGGTTGCGAACACAATGACGAACAGCTACATTGCCAACCACCTGAACCAGTACACCAACATCGACGGGCAGTTGTTGCAGTACGACACCAAGCCAACCTGACCTCCGGCGCGGCTCACCTGACGGCTACGGCGATGGACTACACCTACGACGCCGATAACCGCATTATCGCAGCAGCGCCGACCAGTCCCAGCGAAGGTGACAAACGCTTGGCCTTCTGGTATGACGGTCTTAACCGTTGCGTCAAGCGCAACACCTACACGCGCTTGTCTGGTAACTGGTCTCTTACTTCTGAACTTTTCCTCTACTACGACACTTGGAACCTAATCGAAGAGCGAGACGGCTCCGGGACTCATCTTGCGAGTTTCGTGAACGGCCCGACGATTGATGAGCCGATTGCGCGCCTGACAACCAACGCCACGTATTATTACCACGGGGACGCGTTGAACAGCACGGTGGCCATGACGGATGTGGATGGTGACGTGGCCGAGCGCTACGCTTACGAGGTGTTCGGCCTGCCGACCATCATGGACGCGGTGGGTAACTATATCACCAACACGGCTATCGGCATCCGCCACCTCTTCCAAGGCCGCGAATGGCTGGCTGAGGTGCGGCTCTACGACCATCGAAATCGTTACTACGCACCCGAATTACACCGGTGGCTGACGAGGGATCCAATGGGTGAACTTTCTTTTTCGTCCGGACCGTCAACTTCTTTACTACCTAGCGACGCTTACCTTACAGCTGACATGTACAGCTTTGTCAGAAACCTACCGACACGAATGGTTGACCCATTAGGTCTTACGTATATTGACATCAGCATTGGTGGCCCGATATTTGGATTGATCGGATGGATCGGAGGTGTAACGATTGGTA